>JBFLWQ010000004.1:2269-160658 GCA_040757775.1 Thermodesulfobacteriota bacterium | reverse complement strand
ACGGTAGTTTTTCCAACACAACTTTACTAAAAACCGCCGAGCTATATTCTCAGTCTTTACGGTATGTTCGAATGACTTTATGTCCATGACACCATTATATTATGGTGCCAAATCTTTTACAATCACCAAGGATTAATAACCGCCTGCCCCGTATTTGATACGGGGTTCGCAGGAATGATAGGCATCTAACGTTATTACAGTAAACCACCCCACCCTTCCGGGTGGGGCATTCTTAGAGATATTGATAATTATATACCCATTCATCCCCGTGCTTCCGCACGGGGCATTCTGGGTGGGGTGGTAAACCAATTTTTAAATTGACATTCTCCCATTGCGGATATACAATGTATATTTATATATGTAAGGAGGCATAAATATGCAAGATAATATTGAGTTACAAATTGGGAAATGGGGGAATTCTCTTGGTATTCGACTTCCAAAGCATGTGTTAGAATCACTCCATCTGGGTGTAAAAGATCGGGTAAGCTGCTCATTAGAGGACGGAAAATTGATTTTAAAGCCCTTGTCTCACAAAAAGAAATACACATTAGAAGCGTTGCTTGCCGAAGTACAAGAGCCAGGCGTGGAAGTTTCATGGGGCAAACCTGAAGGAGGGGAAGTTTGGTAGGCTATATTCCAAAACGCGGAGATTTTATCCGTCTTAATTTCGACCCACAAGCTGGACATGAACAAAAGGGAAGCAGGCCTGCTCTAGTCGTAAGTCATAGCGCTTTTAATGAAAAAATGGGGTTCGTTTTTGTTTGTCCCATCAGCAACACAGAACGTAAAAATCCATTTTATGTAGCCATCCCCAAAGGTAAAAAAGTTTCGGGGGTGATAATGGCAGATCAATTGCGTTCGCTTGATTACAGAGCTAGAAATGCGTCCTACATTAGCAAATGCCCGGAAGAATTACTCCATGAAGTCTTAATGCGTATAGACCCTATAATGTTCTGATTTTTATGTGTTGTATAAATAGGGAGAGCTTATCACTATTTTTCGCCCATCAGGAATAAAATAATATGAAACTTGACCTTATACACAGGTTACATGCAACTCTGCCTGCGGTTCGAGAATGGATTGAAAAAACGTTAGAAGAATACAGACCCAATGCTGTTTCGGTGATCAACCTCTCTTTCCCTCGTCTTTGCAAGGTGTTCCCCTTCGATTTGCTTACCAGAGCAAAGGCAGTGGTCATCAACGGAAAGATGCCATTCCCCCCTCTCAGCCACATGGGTCTACCTGAATTCTCGGAAATGGAAAATATGCAGATGGCAGGAATTACCTTTAAGGACACATTCTTTGTCAGTCACTCCCATCAAACAGAGAGCCTCTATTTTCACGAACTGGTTCATGTTATTCAGTGGGATAGGCTGGGCTTAGATAATCTCCTGCTTGCTTACGGCGCGGGGTTTATGCAATTCGGATATCGAAACAACCCCCTTGAAGAAATGGCATATTCTCTACAAACCAGCTTTGACCTCGGGACTTTACCCTCTAACACTATTGAAATCGTCCGGAAGAAGACCGATGCCGTTTGGAATGGGGTGTCTCCACTGTTTTCAACGATATAAGAACTTGGAAAAGCTCCTAACCAGCCAGATTCAACAGATGAACTGGTGAAACTCCGAAGCTAGCTCTGTATATGGCAATCAACATCGGAATATTGTATGATCAACTCAGAAAAACTGAAAATTCTTCACTTGCTCAGTCAAAGACCTTATTTAACTAAAAAATCAGAGAAGCTTACCTGTCATGTTTAATTTAACATGACTATCCTCTATCTATAAGGAGGTTTTATATGCATAATAAAAGTTGTGAAGATTGTGCATTCAGGGCAAAATATGATAAAAATCCCAAGTCCTTTCTCGGAAAACTCTGGAGATGGCATGCCAGTTGGTGCCCAGGATGGAAGTCTTACATGAGGTCGCTTAAAGATGAAGATAGGATTGCTTTAGCCAAAAAATACAACATGAAAAAGTACCTTTAGCCTCGACTATTTAATATGTCTTGGTATTTTGCTTTATTGGACTTAAAGAAAGGAGAAGAATAATGAAACTGCCTGAATATGTTACTGTTGAAGAGGTAAAAAAAGTTTGCAAAGCAATCGGGGTGAGTGATTGGTCTGAAAAAACCGACCCGACTGTTACGGAGGAGGAAGCATCCATTATCCTTAAAATTGTAAATACAAGATCGATGGAAATTCCCCTTGAGGATTTCCGAATGGGTTTGGAGGTTGAACTCGAACACGGCACACGGTTTGAAGATGCAAACGTAACGAACAATCATCCGTTATTAACAGGTAAGATTGTTGTTGCCCATCTTAAGGAGACTATGGATTACTATCGCAGAATTGAGGTTGCTGAGATAGAAGGCGATTTGTTGAAGGCTATCCTATCCAGGAATATCGAGAAAATAGAGTCAAAGTATAAAAAACTTATCGGGGCTCAGAAAGCGCTAAATCAAGCAGTTGCAAGTCAATTGAATAGGCGCATCTAACAGACGTATTGGCATATGCTTCATGCACTTAGTTGAAATCATTCCCCGAATCTAAAATCGTACTCATCAAAGTCCGGGATTTCTTTCTTAAAAAAGTTCCTGATCTTCTCCATGAGCCTTTTTTCAATCTGTCGCACCCTTTCTTTTGAAAGCCCATACTCATCTCCAATTTGCTGCAAAGTTAACGGGGAGTCGGAGAGCAGTCGTTTCTCAAAGATATATAATTCTTTACCCCGTAGTGTCTCACGGAACTCCTCTAATTTCTCAAGGAATATATCTTGTGTTTGAGACTCGGCCAGTACCTCTTCCTGAGATACATCCCCGGAGGATAATAGGTCCATATGAGTGCTGTCAGAATCATCTCTAACCGGGCTTTCCAGCGAGACATCCCAGCTTCCCATTCTTTGCTCCATCTCTATAATTTCTTCTTCCTTGGTGTCCAGCTTTTCCGCTAATAATTTTGGCCCCACATCATAACCAAGGGATTCTAACCTTTCTCTCTCTTTACTCAGGTTGAAAAATAACCTTCTTTGAGCCTGAGTCGTACCAATCTTCACCAATCTCCAGTTGTCCATTATGAATTTTAAGATGTAAGCCTTAATCCAAAAGGATGCATAATACGAGAGCTTAACCCCTCTATACGGATCAAACTTTTTAACAGCCTGCATCAACCCAATATTACCCTCCTGTATGATATCAAGGAGATTCATCATCCAGTATCTCTGGAATTCAAGCGCTATCTTCACAACCAACCTTAAGTTTGCTGTAATTAATATGTAAGCTGCTTCTAAATCATTCTCTTCTCTATACTTTATGGCAAGCTTGCGTTCTTCTTCCCTGGTAAGCAAAGGATAGCGTCTTATTTCTGCCAGGTATCGCTGTAAGGGATCAAAAGGGATTAAAGAAGTTCCCTTAGGTTCCTCTTCTTTAGCTTCTTTACTGTAGCCACTTTTGATTATTTCTTCTTTATTGGTGCCCAGTGAGGTTTCCATTTTCTTACCAAATTAAATATTGTCCCTTAGCCTCTTTATCTCCTCAACAAGTGAAAGAGAAAGCTTCGTGTTACCCTTATAAACCCCTATATTTCCACCTGGTTTGTTGTTGCCATGGTAGTCTGAACCTCCGGTAATTAAAACCCTATGCTTCTCTGCCAGGTATCTGTAATAGGCAACTTGCTCATCTGTATGATCAGGGTAATATACCTCTATCCCCTTCATTCCCCATCCAATAAGCTGCATTATAAAGTCTTCAAGTTCCCCTGTGCCTAAACCAGCCAGAGTAAAAGGATGAGCCAGCACGGGGATACCTTTAGAGTTTGAAATAAGACCAAAGGCATCTTCAGGCCCAAAACGGAACTTGTCAACATAGGCAGGGGCACCCTTTTTTAGAAATCTGTCAAATGCCTCCTGAGATGTCTCAGTATATCCTCCTCTCACAATAGTCTGAGCAAAATGAGGTCTTCCTATTTGCCCCCCTCTTGCAACCTGAAGAACGTCATTATAGTCTATGGTTACTCCTAAAGCTTTTAACTTATTGAGTATCTTTGAGTTCCTGTCCGCTCTCGCCCTCTGTAAGAATTCCAATCTTTCTTTTAAGAAGATGTTCCCTGTATCAATACAATAGCCCAATAAATGCATAGTGCCATAAGGGCATTCAACACTTATCTCCACGCCAGGAATGACTTCAAGCCCAATTCTAGCCCCCTCATTTAAGGCTTCCATGTTCCCATCTATGGTGTCATGATCGGTTATTGCAATTGCCTTTAATCCCTTTTCCTTGGCGTATCTTACCAGCTCGGAAGGGGTCAGGGTACCATCAGATGCAGTTGTATGTACATGCAAATCTATATAACCCACTTACTTACTCCTATGTATTCATTATCATTCAAACCACTAACCTTGACAGACTCGTAAAAAGTCACTTTTCACCCTCACCCCAACCCTCTCCCATCAAGGGAGAGGGAGTTTTTCGACTTCTTACGAAGCCATTAACCTTTAATTACTCCCATTGGCACTAGCTTTGCTACTTTTCGACTGATACCTGCATTATGAACCACCTCTACTACATCAGTAACGTCCTTATATGCATCAGATATCTCTTCCACAATAGTAGCCCTGCCTGCTGAACGGACTGTTATCCCATGATCTTTCAGCTCTCTGACAATAGCCCTGCCTTTGGCTGCCTTCATTGCCTGATGCCTGCTCATTACCCTGCCTGCCCCATGGCATGTACTACCAAAGGTCTCCTCTAATGCCCTTTCAGTCCCAACCAAGACATAAGAATACC
The DNA here is from genome assembly GCA_040757775.1 of Thermodesulfobacteriota bacterium. Classification (NCBI taxonomy): domain Bacteria; kingdom Pseudomonadati; phylum Thermodesulfobacteriota; species Thermodesulfobacteriota bacterium. Next base: position 155,873 of record JBFLWQ010000004.1, on the reverse strand, counting down.
TGCCCATATCACCTGGAATCAATACAGGCTGACCTGTTTCCTGGTAACACCCCGGTATGTCAGGATGATTCGGAGGAAATGCCCGGGTAGCCCCTTTCCTGTGGACACAGAGTTTCTTCTTTTTACCATCAATGCGGTGCTCTTCAATTTTGGCTATGTTGTGGCACACATCGTATATCAGATCAAGCTTCAGATCTTTTGGACTCATCCTCAATACCTGCCCCATCGTCTCTCTAACCCAGTGGGTTATCATCTGACGGTTGGCAAAGGCATAATTGGCAGCACAAGCCATGGCGCCAAGATACTGTCTTCCTTCTTCAGAGTCCACAGGGGCACAACAAAGCTGCCTGTCGGGAAGTTCAATGCCGTATTTATTAGAGGCCTGCATCATAATCTTTATATAATCGTCGCATACCTGGTGTCCCAATCCCCTTGATCCGGTATGGACTATAATGGTTACCTGTTCCTCTTGAAGCCCCAAAGCACTGGCCAATTTATGGTCATATATCTCCGACACAAAACCTATTTCAACAAAGTGGTTTCCCGATCCCAGGGTTCCTAATTGGTTCATACCCCGTTCTATAGCCCTTTCGGAGACAAAGTCCGGGTTTGCATCGGGTATACATCCTCTCTCCTCAATATGTTTCAGGTCTTCTACGCTACCATACCCCTGGTCCACAGCCCACTTAGCCCCCTTTAAAAATACCCTTTTCTCTTTTTCCCTGTTCAACTTCAGATCCTTGCGGCGGGACCCTACCCCGGAAGGTATGTTGGCAAAAAGGGCATCTATAAGGATATCTATCTTGCCTTTGATGTCTTTGCGGCTAAGTCCTGAACTCATCAGCCTTACCCCGCAGTTGATATCGTATCCCACTCCCCCGGGGGAGACTATACCTTTATTTAAATCAAAGGCAGCCACGCCACCAATGGGGAACCCATATCCCCAGTGGATATCCGGCATTGCCAGAGAGCTCCCTATTATTCCAGGAAGCCATGCTACATTGGAAACCTGTAGAAGACTCTGGTCATTCCTTATATCCCTCAACATCTTCTCATCGGTATAGACTACCCCATCGGTCTTCATCTTGCCGGTCTTGGGTATCCTCCAACGATAGTCATCTATCTTTTGAATCTCTATAGAGATTTCTTCTTTCATAGTCGTAAACTCTCTTCTGGAGGGGCGTTGTCAAAACTCATAGTGAGTCCACATTCGTATCACCTTTACCACCTTCTCCTCATCAAGAATCTGATAAACTAAGCGGTGCTTTAAATTTATCCGGCGGGAATAGGCTCCTGATAATTCGCCTACTAATCTTTCGAACGGTGGAGGTTTCTGATAAGGATCATCACTTAGAATTTCTAAAAGTTCCCCGGCTTTTTTGCGAAGACCTGCAACAGACAATTTCCTGGCATCTTTTTGAGCCTGTTTAGTAAAGACTACCTGCAAGCTCACCACTCAACGTCCTTTGAGCATTCCTCAATTGGCGTAGCCAAACCTTCGCGAATCGATTCTCGCATGCAAGGTGTATTCAATAAGTAAAGGGTCTCTTGTATTGCACGCCAATCTTCCTCTGATACAAGAACCGCATTGCCACGCTTGCCCGTTATTAGAATAGGTTCGTGAGCGGAAGCAGTCTCGTCTATAAGCTTATACAGTTTCGCTCTTGCTTCAGTCGCTGTTAAAGTAGGCATGTTTTACCTCTTATTTACAAAGTGGATTTATATCATACAATACGCCATAACGTACGTTTTGTCAATTCAATTTGTCCCTTTCGCATATCTCCTGGCATACTTGCCCCTTACCCCCCTGCTGAAATCATACTCTTCCAGCATATCTGGATCATTATTCATTACTTTCATGTTTACGCCTAATAGGTTTCCCGGTTGCCTCTCGGAAATTACGGCACACAGTTATGGCACCTTTTGCATCATCAATATTGGAAATTAGTCCTAATCTGAAAAATATACGTAGAATGACTCTGTCAGGTTTCAAAACATTCAATCCAAGCTCAGATAAAAAATGATATACAGTTACCTGAAAATTCCATCGCTACTACTCCCCTCGATCAGGTGGACTTACAGGTTGGGTAGCCTTAAAATGCAAATAGCCGTTGTAAAACAGAAATAACCTCCAACTGGGTTTCTAAATCAATAGTGCCAAGTTTTTTCACAAGTCGTATTTTATCTATCGTTCGTATCTGATCTAAAACGATTTGCCCCTTTTTATTTTTAAATTTGCATGTTACACGTGTTGGATATTTTTTCCCGGCTGTAGTCATTGGAGCAACTATGACGGTGCGGATATGTCGATTCATTTCATCAGGCGAAACAACCAAACAGGGTCTGGTTTTCTGAATTTCAGAGCCAACATTAGGATCAAGATTTATCAAATATACATCGAATCGGTTTACTACCATTGCCATTCTTCTTCATCCCAAGAATGTGAAATGTTTTCTTCTCCGTTTATCAGCGCATCATCACCCTTTTCCGCCATTGACTTGAAAACATTATCCCAACCTGCCCTCGGATTTGAGATGGGACGAATAATGATTTGGCTTTTTTCTACCTCAAGCTCAACATCATCCATAATTCCAGTTTGTTCAAGTAGAGGTTTTGGAATACGGATCCCTTGGGAATTACCAATTTTTACAACACGTGCTCTCATTATTCTTACCTCCTTAACCAAAGTAGTATTCACATTGTAATTACATAAACCTTAAAAGTCAAGAATTTAAAGGGTCGTTTCTCGACCACTTAGGTACCTATTTCCATCGCTTCTTTGCGGCTGGTGTGAACTTCGCTAAAGGTATGGCATCATCTTCTCCCTTCGCGAAATACCGTTCAAAAAGCTCCTTAGCCTTGAGAAAGCCTTCCTCGGTCATTCCAACCGTTTTTGCCTTACCTATAAGGTTTGATAGGAATCCTTTATCATGGAGCCTGTTCAAAGTATCCCAGTCAAATCCCTTCCAGGCTCTTGCACCCATCTCCTCATGCCTTTCATGAGTGACCAAGTAGGAGTGCCAGGGTGTAATCGTCTATCTTATCCTCATCGTAGTTCATTTGCTCTCCCTTCAGATGCTTAGTGCTTCAATAACAGCCTCGGGGTTTTCGGCTGCTATCTTGAGTAAGGCACGAGCAGGGCCTTCAGGGCTACGCCGACCTTGTTCCCAATTCTGAAGAGTTGACACACTTACACCAATCATCATGGCGAATTCTGACTGTGACTTTTGTAATCGAAGGCGAATGCCTTTAATGTCAGTGGGGTCAAATTGGAAAATTCTGCCAGCCTTCATTTCTCCACGCTTGATTTTTCCAGCCTGTTTAATACTCTCTGTAAGGTTATCGAAATCTTGTTTTTTCATTTGAACTCCTCCTGAACCAACTTGCTCAGCACCCTTATTTGCACTGGTGTGAGGTCATCTTGCTTGCTCTTAGAGTACACAAACAGCATATAAAAAGCTTCATCCTTTTTATCCCAGTAATAAATGACCCGACAACCACCTTGTTTACCTTTTCCTTTTAATCCCCATCGGAGTTTACGAAGTCCATTAGTGCCAGGAATTATAATCCCTTGTTCAGGGCGAAGGAGCAAAGCAAACTGCAGAGCACGGTACTCTTCATCCTCAAAGAAGTTACAAACCTCTCTTGTGAAGATTGATGTCTCAATAAAGCGCATGACCTACTATACGTCAATGACGTATGCTTGTCAAGTCAATTTTGGAAAAGGCAGGTATTGGGCAGCAGAGAAACGCCTGTCAACGTCCATCTACTTGTTTGGCAAACCGATTTTGTCTTTTCTTTATAATCCTGATTAATGAGCGTAGGGCATCATTTACTGTATCGTGATCGGGGAAAAATTCAGCTACATCAGGATCAACTAAAACTACATTTGTCCCTTCAGCATATCTCCTGGCATACTTGCCCCTTACCCCCTTGCTGAAATCATACTCTTCCAGCATATCTGGATCATTCATTATTCATTACTTTCATAATTATTCTCCATCATTTTGTTATGCCGAGGGAATCTGCAGGAAAAGCTTCATCCTTTCTGCACTGTTCAGCCCTCTCGATTGCCTTCGTAAAGCTAATGAGATAGTCCCCTGATATTTACCCCAGAAGAACCGACTGCCTGTCAAGTAATTTACTATTTAGAAACAACGTCCCTATTCTTTCCCGAATTTTCTACCTCCATCTCTGCCCTCTCTTCGTTAATCTTTGACTTCATTCCAGTAAATATAACGAAAAAATCAGCCGGAGCGCAGCGATCGGCTGGATTGTCTGGTTATGACTTGAATCACCAGTTTATTAACAGCATTTACGATGATGCGAATTTGATTCTTTTCGTTTTCTTACGATATTCTATGATCAACCCAATGGTCATAAATATATTTATCCCCAAGCTCATATTGACAAAACAAACAACTAGTTGCTTGACTGTACTAAACTCTAAGTGCTGGCACAATTTATAGGTCGGTATCACCACTAATATTATTCCCCAAAATAAACCTGCCAGATTTGGTTTTGCAGGCCCCATAAATGATAAGTTTTCAATTATAACTCCTGCTATCATAATTCCAATGAGGAACATGTCCCTTCTTTTGTTGGGCGGCACCACGGGAACATCCATATTGGTTATTATAGATTCCGGTTTTGTGCTGAACCACTCACCGCAATGCTTACATTTTACAGCTTTGTCTTGTATTTCTTCTGCACAGAATGGACATGTTTTCATAGCATTATCCTCCACAATAACCGACCGACGTCAAAATATAACGATTCCCCTTCATCTAATCCTTGTCAGGTGCATTCTCTGGTTCGGTGATCACCTTTTTTGTTTTAACAGGTATTGATGGAAACCTTATAATTTCCCCTTTTGTAGTTGCGAAGCACTTTCGTACCTTTCGTGCAAAGGAAGAGTTTTTCTTGTTTTTGAGATATTGAATAATTGGAAAAAGATCCGCAGTATGGACTAATGCGAACCCCGAGCGCTGGGCTGCAGAGATGGCTTTGGCAGTGAACAAATTCGTTCTTTGGCTAGGCTCAGTAAGACAATGGGGATTACCGAAAAGAACACCTTTAGCGTACTCTGTCGCATGCTCTTTAGCGAAATCCTCCTGAATATTACTCTCAAGTTGTTGAACTTTTTCAATGTTTATTGCCGACGAATCCTTACCTTCCACCTCGCCGAGAAAACGTCCTTCTTCGGACTCAAAGATGATATCAAATTCAGAATCATCGTCTCGATACCCCCCTGCCTTAAACCCCAAAGTTTGCAGTGCTTCGATGACAGCAACCTCGAGAGATTTACCCTTTTCATACAACAAACCCTTAACCAAGGTCTGTTGGTCAAGCTCCTTTTCCATTATTGTTCGCTGATCACGAAGTTCAGCGATTTCACGATTAATCTTATCAATCTTTTTTCCAATGGTATTCTCAATATGAAGTTGGTAATTTTCAGATGTTGCCCATGCCGGTGCAGGTGATCTTTCTGACCCTTTTTTTAAGATCTTGTGAAGTTCAACGATTGCTGCAAATAGGATCTTTCCATGCTTCACAGCATCCTCAGTCCAAAAAGTTTGTTTTTTCTTACTGTCATAATAAGTGAAATCATCGCGAGAAAAGTCAAGAACAGGAAGAAATAGCAGGTTACCTTTTTTGCCTTTGAGCCATGATGCGACCGTCTTATCACCGTGCCTGGTCGTCATTAAGGGAATGCTCTTTGCGTGGTCGTAATAAACCTCGTAGTGTGAAATAGGATTCAGAGCTTTCCAATATGCCCCTATCAGTGATGAACCTTTCTGGTTAAGTTTGATGAGCTCGCCTTTGGAAGCGGTGATAGTTTCAAACTTGACAGGGAGGGCTGAATAGCTGTCAATAGGTGCAACATGGCGAATGGTCTTCATACTCCGACCTGTTCCTGAAAACTCTTGACTTCCTATAGCCGCATAAACTTCTTCGGGTTTCTTGAGAAACACGAAGACAGTTGCACCATGCTTAACCGCTTCTGCAAGCTCGTGGCGCCAATGTGAAAGACTTTCTTGGTTTTGCACAGAACTATAGTCAGAGAGATTAGGTTTCCCCTGGTAGGATCTGTTTTGATAATCTGTTTCGTATTCAAGCTGAGGCTCGAACAACACTATATCAGCATCGAGGAGTGAGATTCCAGAGTGAAACGAGATGTATCTGAAATCCTCGCCTGGAATATCCAGCCCTACACAGTATACCGTATATTTTGCCATTCTTTCTCCAAAACCGAACACGGTGCTGACCTGGCTGGAGTGAAGCGCTAGCGGAGTCCCAGTCAGTGTCCGGCACATGGTTAGCCAGCTTATTCTTTTGACAATGCCAATTTAATAGTTTCTAAGATGAAAAAGCTCGGGACTACTGCTGCTAATTTGCCACCTGTTTTATCTGATAGTGTTCCATGAATTAGTCCAAGTAAACGAGTTCCTTCACCAGTAGTTGTCATTTGACCCAGCTTATAAACTGACACATCAAACACCGGCCCCCCACTATATCCTCCAATACTAGGATCTTCTAATACGAAGAAGGTGGTCACCTTTTTATTATCTGCTCGTGGGAAAGAAACTAGATCACTCGCTGCAAATGTCTGCTTTGTTAAAGGAGAAAACGTACCACTCGAACCCAATTCTGGAAAGAAACCAATCACGGTGAGTGGAGTATCCCTAGATGGTGCTTGTTTTTCATTCGAAAGTAGCGATTTAGGGAGGAAGCGACCTGATAAAAATTTAATCATAACATTTTGACTTGGTGTAAGTGGTAAGACAGCTACATCTGCCTCTGGATGAACACACCAAGGCAATGGGTCCTTGAATTTTCCAAGATCTTTGATATTTAGTTGAACAGAATTTCCTTTTTCACCCTTTAGAATAACCAATGCTGAAGAACTCATTTCCCGAGCCACATGCTCCGCAGTAACTAAAAATAGTTTCTGATCATCGGAGGCAAGGATAAACGCAGTTCCACTTACATATTCATAAAGTGGCTCAGGATCTTTTTCACCTTGTTTTTTAAGCCAAAGTTCTGCTTCTTTACCTTCCAACTCAATTTTTTTGACACGTTTCTGCTTCAGGTGAACAACGCAAGGAATGATTTCCTCTCTCGTAAAGTATTGTGGCATACCAACTACCTCAGATACAAGTAACAATGATAAACAGAAACTAAGCAGATACTTCATATGTCTATCTGGCTAACATAAAGCTCAGCGGCGGGTGTTAGCACGTCCGCTGGGGTGCTTTGTTGTCTCTAATTTTCTCGGAGCAAGACGGATTACTTTGTGTCCAGAAGTGATTTGAACGTTACGCAAATCCGCGCAGATTGCAGAAAGATCACCTTTGAATTTAAGTGTATGCTCCATTCGTTGTTTTCGCACTTCTTCAACAATAGGATCTTTCATTTGTCAACCTCCAGTAGTTCTTCGGGTGAACATATCTCGTGCGGGGGGTTGGGGGGGTTGGGGACGACCTTAAATTCGTAAATAACTTTATTGAGCAGTGTAGATATTTAATTATTTAAGGTCGTCCCCCTTTCTTTCATGTCTAGCATTTTGTTGGAGACTTTTTTATCTCAGAATAGCAACTTTATCAGTTCAATCACCCAAGGCAAAACAGCGGTTATCAAGGCTGATATTGCCAAAAGACCTATCCATGATACCCACTTGGGCACAATACCAAGTCCTGCTGTGAGTTCCCATGCTTGAACATCTGGCACCACTTCATCATTGGAGGCAAAGTTAGGGGTGCGTTTCTTGATAAATAATTGAATTAGTGCGATGTTCACAAGGTAAAGAACTACCGCTAAAACAAGCAAACCGATGGAAACTTGCCATTTTTCAAGTTTAAAATACCTAGTAACTCTCATTGCTACTACAGCAAGAACAAAGACTCCAAATAGAGTGACCCTCATGTTCTATATCTCCAACCATTTACTAAGAAGCAAATTTACCTTAGCCAATTATGTTAAATCATTATATACCCTACTCCCCTTTCCTGGTATGCAGGACAGTTGTCATTTTGTATGATGTGACGCACGTTTCTTTGATGGAATAATTTCAATCAACGACCGAAGAGCCTTATTGATTGCCTCCGAGGTTGGGAAGTACTTTCTTACCTCCGGCTCCAGCATAACCGCTCCATCTTCGAGCTTGAAGTACTGAACCGAGGTGGTACCGTCTTCTTTGTGGATTTCGACCTTGTGGCCCTCACGATATGCCTTGCAGTATTTCCCTCGCACTGCTCCTTTCATGGTAGAGAAGTCGTATTCCGGTCTCATGTCTTCTATCGTTGATGGCCCTCTAAACTCAGCCTTCTTCAGCATAATAACTTAATAGTCCATCCTGAAAAATGAAAAATTTCAGTCACAAACATAGCCGGTCGGATAGAATACCTAGTTGGTTTTTCATATTAAATTCAAGAAATCATCAACAGTAAGGCGGGCCTGTTTAAGGATGTGAGCGAGTGTAGACCGCTTGACCGGCTGATGAGCAGGAATTGTCAGTTTAAGCGTCTCATTCACTATATGTTTTTGAAGACGAATGTGGCTCCCTTTTGATCTGACTATGACCCATCCATCTCGCTGAAGTGCTCGAATGATCTTATCGTAAGAGAGACTTGGGACTTTGCTCATAAAGCCAGTTCCATCAATTCAGCATTAGGTGCAAAGGTTTGATCATCTTCTACCGGTTCTAGATACAATTCAATTGCCTCTCGAATATTCTGTAGAGCCTCCTCCTTCGATTCTCCTTCTGAGATACAACCAGGAAGTGATGGAACAATGATCGTATATCCCCCCTCTTCACTGGGTTCCAGAATGACTTTAAGCTTCATGTTGTCCTCCGAGATTAAAATTCATAAAGGGTATTTTTAAAAGCTCAACAATTAACATACGTAATTCCTTACTAAATCGTCTGGCAAACATCATTGAAAAGAATGTATATCGTGTTGTAACTATTATACTTATTGACAATTAAAGTCAAAAATTATTCTTAAAGATCAAATATCACCCTGGCTATCCATCTACCCTCTTCCTGCCTTACCTGAATCTGATGGTAAGTAACAGCCTTAATCTCAGTTTTAATAGTATGATGACCTTCCTGAAATTCTTCTCCATAAACAGTCGCAGTAAGCCTTTTCTCCCCTATATCTTCAACCTCGAAGCGTTTAAAGAGCAGCCTTTCTGTATCATATAAATACAAAAGCTCTCCTAACCATACTACCATTAGCTGTTCCAGGTCTTCACCATCTACATATACCCTTTTTTCAAGAGACTCTGTTACTTCAGATGTGTCACATATTATTTCAAACAATGCTACTCCCGCGTTCTGAAAGAGTTCTCTCAAGTCCCTTCCGTAAACCTCTATTCCCAGATCCGCAGTATGGTCTATGAGTTCATATCTCTTCACTTAATCTCCAAAGAATCACTTGCTACAAACTCTACCCCACGGGTTTCCATCTCCTTGAGGGCTGCTTTTCCAGTCTCTTTTGTCACCGCCCTTATCGCATCCATTATTAGAAACACCTTAAATCCTTCTGTTAAGCCATCCAAAGCAGTGGCCTTTACACAGTAATCGGTAGCCAGTCCACAGATATAGATAGTTTTTATACCTCTTGATTTCAAGAAGGATGAAAGACCTGTTTCCTGGAAACCACTATAAGCCTCCTTGTCTTTCTCTGTCCCTTTCTTTACAAAATGTTTTATCCTGTCAACCTCCAATCCCTTGTGTAACTCTCCCCCATGAGTTCCAGCCACACAGTGCACGGGCCATTTGCTAAAACTGCAGTGATTGGGAGGATGGTAGTCCTGGGTAGCTACAACAAACACAAATTTACCCATCAATCTATTGATTATGGGAATGATCTCAGAAGCACCGGATACCTCCAGTGCACCACCCTCACAAAAATCGTTCTGTACATCTACTATAATCAATGCATCTTTAGCCATCTCAAAACCCCTCCTGCCTTCAGAATCTCTGACTCCCGGAGAGTTAGCATTGCCTTTACAGGGATATTGATGCCTTTAGATTTGTTACACAATGCAATATTCCTCTCTTCCCCCAGACCTTCCCTGATCCCCTTAACCTCTATAAGATTCCCTTCTTCGATCCTTTGATAATCTTCATCCTTCTCGAATTCAAAAGGTACTATCCCATAGTTTATCAGGTTACTCCGATGGATTCTGGCAAAAGACCTGGCTATTACAGCCTTTACACCAAGGTACATGGGTGCAAGTGCAGCATGTTCCCTGGAGGAGCCCTGCCCATAGTTCTCCCCACCTATTATGACCCCGCCACCCATCTCTTTTGCTCTTTTAGCAAAATCCTTATCAATCCTTGAAAAAACAAACTCTGATATAGCAGGTATGTTTGACCTGAGAGGAAGTATATTGGAGGATGCCGGCATAATGTCGTCAGTGGTTATGTTATCTCCAACCTTTATTAGAACAGTACAGCAAATATCATCCTCCAGAGGGCCCTTTACAGGAATCTCTTTTATATTTGGTCCACGAATGATATGCACATCTTCCGGGTTTGGTGAAGGCGGTAATATCATGTTATCATTTATCAAGAATCTCTTCGGTTCTTCTATTTCATCAAAGTCCAGGTCTATCTCCATCGGATCTAGTATTGTCCCCTTTATGGCAATAGCCGTTGCAGCCAGCGGATTACAGAGGTATATCATAGCAGAATCAGTCCCGCTCCTTCCTTTAAAGTTTCTATTGAAGGACCTAACGGATATTCCATCAGTTGAAGGAGACTGCCCCATTCCTATACAGGGACCACAGGCAGGTTCCAAAATTCTCGCTCCACTGGCTATTATATCTGACAGATCTCCTTCTCTGGCAATCATCTCATACACCTGCTTCGACCCAGGACTAACAGTCATACTACACCACGGAGCCACAGTTTTCCCCCTTAATATGGAGCTTACAGACTTCAGAACCTGATAGGAGGAATTAGTGCAGCTGCCTATACATACCTGATCCACCCTTGTCCCTTTCAACTCTTTGATTTTCACCACATTGTCAGGGCTATGGGGTTGGGTCACTAATGGTTCTAATCTACTTAGGTCTAAGTTCAGTTCCTCATCGTAGGAAGCATCTTCATCGGCTTTAATATGCCGCCAGTCCTTATCCCTGTTCTGTGCCTTAAGATACCTTTTTGTTCTTTCATCACTGGGGAAAATGGAGGTGGTAGCTCCCAGCTCAACCCCCATATTGGCTATAGTAGCCCTCTCTGTAACACTTAATGTATCCACTCCCGGGCCACCGTATTCTATAATCTTTCCCACCCCACCCTTTACCGATAATATTCTCAATATCTCCATGATAACATCCATTGCCGTTACCCATGGGCGGTTGAGTTTACCTGTAAGCCTTATTAGTATAACTTTTGGCATCCTGAACTCATAAATACCTCGAGCCATAACAGCAGCTATATCCAGACCACCAGCACCAATGGCTATCACTCCCATACCACCGGCCGTTGGTGTGTGACTGTCCGTCCCCAGAAGAACCTGACCGGGAACTGCAAACCTCTCAAGGTGCACCTGATGGCATATTCCATTGCCTGGTTTTGAAAAGTAAGCCCCATACTTGGCAGCAGTAGACTGAAGGAACAGATGATCATCGGGGTTCTTAAAATCGGTTTGTAGCATGTTGTGGTCTACATACGATACAACAAGAGGCACCTGTACCCTGGGAATATCCATAGCCTCAAACTGAAGATAAGTCATAGTACCCGTGGCATCCTGAGTAAGAACCTGGTCTGTAGAGATTGAGACGGTCTCACCCGGGCAAAGGTTCCCTGAAACCTTATGCTCCCTGATTATCTTTTCAACAAGGTTTTCTCCCATAAAATGCCCCTCTCCATGCAACAATCAGTTCGTCCTGAAAGATACCTGTATGTATGCGAACAGGGATACTGTCCCAAAGCTCTTACTTTCTTAATTTATCAGAACTTCCCTTTAAATACAATAGATTTTCAAGAATCATCCCTACCATAGCTGCATGACGCTTTTTAAAAAGGTATGTTATATTTTGGATATTGCAAATGCTATAGTATTTTTGACTTCGGATGAATCGAGTTATATGGCGGGTGAAACTATGCGCAAAGCGGCGGGATGTACATGAAATAGCAAGACACAAAGAGGTTAGGTATAAGGGGTAGTCAGAGGACTACCCCTTTCTTGTTTAATTCTTTGAAAGCATGGAAACAAAATCGATGGCATCGCGAGGGGCAGAGCCTGGTCCAAATACCTTTTTTACACCCATATCTACAAGCTGAGGCACATCCCTTGTGGGTATAACCCCTCCCATTATAACAGGTGTATTTATTCTCCGCTCTTTCAATGCCTCTAAAAGAGTGGACGCAACATAGAAGTGCTGCCCCATAGAACTGGTTATACCTAAAACATCCGCATCTTCCTCTTCTACCACCTTAGCAAGCTCTCTTGGGTCACTGAAATAGGTGAAAACCACTTCAATCCCTGCATCCTTAAAATTGCTCATAATAGATAAAAGCCCCCGGTCATGCCCATCCAGGGAAAATCGAGCCATTACAGCCTTAATATTTTTCTTGCCTTGGTCATTACTCATACCCGCCTCCTTATGTAGAATATATCCTGCCTCCACTGACTTCCACTATCGCCTCCATCATCTCACCTAACGTACACCTGGCTCTAGCAGCTTCAATGAGCTTAGGCATAAGAATACCTGCCTTTTCTACATTATCATAATCAGACATAGCCTCTTTTACTCTCTCCAGCGAATCTCTTACCTCAGTATTGTTACGATTCGCCTTCCATCTTTCCATCTTCTTTATAACCTCTGCCTCTATCTCAGGCTGATATAAGGTAAATGCAGGCACTTCTTCCTTCTCCTCTATTTTGAACTTGTTCAAACCCACTACGACTCTTTCTCCGCTATCAACCTCCTGGCGCCACTTTATGCTCTGCCTCTCCAAAAGCTGGCGTAGCCACCCATTCTTTATGCACTCAAAATAGCCTCCCTTACTCTCTATCTCAGCCCTTACCTTCTCCGATTCTTCTTCCACCTTATCAGTAAGGGATTCAAGATAATAAGAACCACCCATGGGGTCTGTCACATAGGGTATCCCTGTCTCATGAAGAACTATCTGGTTTATCCTTATGGCTGTGCGAACCGCTTCTTCAGAAGGTAAACCGATAGCCTCATCATAAGAATTGGTATGCATGGACTGCACACCACCCAAAACGCATGCCAATACCTGCAGTGTAGCTCTGGCTATATTATTTAAAGGCTGCTGGGAGGTAAGTGAAGAACCTGCGGTATGAACATGGATTCTATACTGAAGAGACCTGGGATCTTTACAACCAAACCTCTCCTTCATTATCTTAGCCCACATCCTCCTCCATGCCCGAAGTTTCGCTATCTCCTCAAAGAAGTCCATGCCCAAATGAACCTGAGAACTGAACCTGGAAACAAACTCATCGGGCTTCAACCCAGCCTTTATCCCCCCCTCCACCAGGTCAACTGCCTTGGAAAGCACAATCCCCAACTCCTGGGCAGGTGTCGCATTCATCTCTCCAAGAACATAACCACAGAGGTTTGTGTGGTTCCATCGCTTTATATTTTGACAACTGTACTTTATCAGCTCAATCTCCAGCCTGTACTGGGCATCCGGCACAGGGGAAGGAAGGTTTGTGGTTATACATCTGTTCCCCAACCCATTCTGACTCTGCCCGTTCAGCTCTCCCGGTTTGTGTCCCCTTCCCTCTGCATAAGCCACATACATGGCAAGAAAAGGAAGACAGGCAAATCTGATATTGTCGGCTACGCGGGTCTTTGGAAGATCATAGTCTTTCAGAAGGGTATCAATATCATCCAGAGTCGTTATATTGACCCCTCCCAATCCTACCATCCCCCGAGCCTTGGGGTTGTCAGGATCAAACCCGCAATGGGTGGGAGTATCCACGGCAAACAAAACTGCCGGCGTATCTCCATACCCTTTCATCCCTTCTTTCACAAGGTATTTGGTACGCTCTCTGGTCTCCTCACCGGTACCGTAACCATGGAGTATCTGTATCATCCACGGCATATATTGATAGCCCAGTGCCCTGTTCCCCCTGGTATAAGGAAAGGCCCCTGGCATCTCCGGCTCTGAATCCTTCACATCCTCTGGGGTATAAACATACTTAAGGGGTATCCCAGATTCTGAAGTGTACTGTGGAGACCCAAATTTCAACTTTTTTACATAGTCTTCTTCTACCTCTTTTTCCCAATCCTTCATCATCTCACTAACTTTATCAAGGGTCTTCCTAGAAAACATAAACTCACCTCCTCAGAAATAATTACTTGCATGTCTGAGTGCATCGCACAAGCAGGTTTCCTATTGAATGCATTCAATAAAATGTTGGAATCTTATTTAACCTATCAATTATAGAATCATAAATCAATAGAAAAAAGCTAAAATATTTTAAGCTTTCATCGTTCACCAGTTTTATGACTTTTCCGGCAATTTCTATAGTTTTTATTGACACATGAACCACCATTTGGTAATTCATCCAATTGAAGGCTACAGATAGACTGAAGGTGAAAGACTGTTAGGACATTTCAACCTTCAGCCTAAACACCTAGATAAATTTTTAGGTCTCCCATGATAAAAAGCATAAAAGAATCAGACCGGTACCCGACCACAGGTAAAAAGCTTTGGTGGATAGGCCTGCTCTATTTTGCTGAGGGATTACCGTTTGGGATAATTATAGATACCTTACCTGTCTATTTCAGGCTAAATGGATTATCACTTAAAGATATTGGGCTAATGAGCCTGATCTCCCTGCCATGGTCAATAAAATTTCTGTGGGCACCGGCTGTCGATTTTATTGGTAGACGAAAGTACTGGATCATAGCAGCACAGGCTGGTATGGCATTTTTGACTATCGCTCTGATCGGAATTGACCCTTCCAAACCAGGGGTATTGCTTTTCTCATGTATGATTGGCCTCACAATTCTTTCCGCCACCCAGGATATAGCCATTGATGCCTATTCCATTGAGATACTAGAACAGCGCGAGATGGGAGCAGCCAATGGTATCAGAGTATCTACTTACAGGGTAGCGCTCATCGTTGCAGGCGGCCTGTTAGTGGCTATTGGGGGATGGGTTGGTTGGAATATTACCTTTTTTCTTACAGCCCTTTTTTTGGGCTCGCTATCCTGCATAAGTCTTCTACTCCCTTCCACCGGCTATAAACGGCCAGCCCGGAGACTAAGGGCTATAGCTACACCTCTCCTTGATCTGGTGAAAAGACCTGATGTATTATGGGTGATGATGTTTATTCTTACCTTCAAGCTCGGAGATATGGCTATGGGGCCTATGGTAAAGCCTTTTTGGGTTGACCGGGGGCTTAGCACTACAGAGATTGGGGTTATAACCGGAACATTCGGTATTGTTGCAAGCATTACCGGGGCACTTGTTGGAGGCAGCTTCACAACAAAATATGGGATATTTCGCGGACTCTGGGTTCTCGGGATATTTCAGGCAGTAAGTAACTTAGGGTATGCAACAGTAGCAACCTATCCCAATACCGGGCATTTAGGAGTCTATCTGGCGTCTATTATAGAATCCTTTTGCGGTGGTCTGGGGACTGCTTCATTTTTAGCCTTTCTTATGTGTATTTGCAAAAAGGAGTTTGCTGCAACGCAATATGCCATTCTGTCAGCCATCTTTGGTTTAACCCGCTCTTTTTCCGGTGCTGCAAGCGGGTTGATGGCAAGTCTCTTTGGATACGGTGGATATTTTTTTATTACCTTTTTCTTGGCATTTCCGGCATATCTTATGTTAAAACCAGTAAAAAGATGGATCAATCCGCCAGAGGCGGGCTTAGATTAAGAAGTGTTTAAAAGTAATGTCTGGCAGCATATTATTCAGGCTTATATCATTTTGGTTGGCAATAAGCAGTTATTTATGTTACAAAGAAGAGGACTAGCAAAAAGTCAAAATCGTGATGGCAAGATAACAATTCAAGACCATCAGTAGGCGAGACAAATATGAGAAAAAATATTGGCACAAGGGAACGCAGAGCGGTAGTTACCGGCTTGGGAACAGTTACACCTTTAGGAACGGGGGTAGGGAAGAGTTGGCATGAGCTATGCGCGGGAATATCTGGCATCACCCGGATTACCAAGTTCGATCCGAGTAAATTACGTACACAGATTGCTGGTGAGGTGAAAGGGTTCTCTGCGCAAGATTTTGTGGAGAAGAAACTCGTGCGCAAGATGAACCGCTATGTCCATTTTGCTCTGGCTGCAGCCGAGATGGCGATGGAGGATTCCCGGCTTAATATCTCTTCTGATAATGAAGATGTAGTCGGTGTGATCATTGCTACTACATCCGGCGGGATTACTACCTGGGAAAAGGGTCATGAACTCTGGCTGAAGGGCACTCCCGATGAGATTTCTCCCTTTTTGATTCCCAGTTTTGCAACCAACATGGCAGCAGGACAGGTAGCTATCCGTTTTGGTGCTAAGGGACCTAATTTTGCCCCTACTACAGCCTGTGCCGCCAGTACCCATGCCATCGGCGATGCGGTAAGACTTATTCAAAGAGGAGATTGTGATGCTGTGATTGCTGGTGGCTCAGAGGCTGGAATTACTCCTGTGGGAATTGCTGCGTTGGGAAACATGAGGGCTACCTCTACCAGAAATGATGAGCCGGAAAAGGCCAGTCGACCATTTGATAAGGACCGTGATGGTTTCGTGACTGGCGAAGGTGCAGGAATCATAATCGTGGAGGAGCTTGATTCGGCTTTGGAGCGAGGAGCCAAGATCTATGCTGAGATTATCGGCTACGGGGCTAATAACGATGCCCACCACATAACCTCTCCTTCAGGAGAGGGCGCAATAAGGTGTATGCAATCGGCACTCAGGGATGCAGGTATTACCCCTAAAGAAATTGATTATATCAACGCTCATGGTACCTCTACAGTACTCAATGACCGCGTAGAGACCTATGCTATAAAAGAAGTCTTCGGGGAACGCAGCCGGAGGTTTCCCATAAGCTCCAACAAATCGATGATAGGGCACCTCTGGGGAGCGGCCGGGGCAGTGGAGGTAATATTCACTATCCTGGCTATGAGGGATAGTACTATTCCTCCTACGATCAACTATGAGTCTCCGGATCCGGAGTGTGACCTTGACTATGTGCCCAATGTGGCACGTAAAGCAAAGGTAAGAACTGCCCTGTCAAATTCCTTTGGTTTCGGTGGTGCCAATGGGGTGCTGGTTCTCAGGGAATTTGCTGAAGAGTGAGGTTTTTGTATCGAGGACATCTTAAACATGAAGCAAAGCTACCCCTTTTATAAAAAAATCATATTTGTTTTGACGTTGATCATCTTCCTTCTAAACGGATTTTATTGGAGATTCTTGGGCGTTGGCACCTGTCAAGCCGGCTATAGTTTTACAATAGAGGAAGAAAAGAAAACCGGTAAAAAGTTTAAACTTGAGCTGGATAAACACCTGGAATTGATAAAGGACTCGTCAATTCAAGAATATATTGACCGGGTAGGTAAAAATATCATCTCACAAATAGACCATAAGATCTTCGACTTTAATTTCTATATATATAAATCCTCTGCCCCAAATGCTTTTGCAATTCCTGCTGGTTATATTTATATCAGTACAGGGTTAATTACCTTGGCAGAGAACGAAGCTGAATTGGCAGGGGTTTTAAGCCATGAAATCGCCCATGTAATGGCAAGGCATATTGCAGAAAAGATTGAAAAGGAAAGCAAACTAAACATTGGGGCATTGGCAGCTATTCTAGCAGGGATACTTCTCGGAGGCAGCGGGCAGGCATCTGGTGCAGTGGGAGCCTTTTCAATTGCCACAGCTCAAACTCTCTCCTTGAAGTATACCAGAGAAAACGAAGAAGAGGCTGACCGATTGGGACTCAATTATTTAACAAAAGCTGGTTACGATGGTTCAGGGCTAATTGGCTTTTTAAAGAAAATTAAACGGCATAGTCTAGAGTCTTCTCAATTGCCTTCCTACCTTTTAACTCACCCGGAGGTAGAAAAGAGGATTGATTACCTCGACCTCATGCTAATGAGGTTACCTAAACAGGGAGAGTCCAAAAATAATGTTGACAATCTTAGAATTATACAGGCAAAAGTGATAGTTGATACTTGGCTTCTTAAAAATGCAGAGGACCACTTTAAATCTTTACTGGAGTCTGACCCAAAACGACTGGATATAATCTATGGCATCGCCTTAGCCAATAAGAAACTTGGAGATTATGATCAAGCCATCAAAGGATTCAAGATGGCGCTAGCAATCCATCCAGAAAACAGTGAAATTTTAAAAGAGCTGGGTATCTGTTATTTTTCTGAGGGGAAAACCGAAGACGCAGCTAAATTTCTTAAAAAATCAGTTGCTATAAATGAAAAAGACAGAGCCGCCTGGTATAATCTCGGTCGTGTTTATCAGGAAAGCGGTAACTTCCAGGAAGCAATAGAGGCATACCAGAGGGTTAAGAGGCTGGATACAGACTTTGTCGATGTTTATTATAATCTGGGCTTAGTTTATGGTAAAAAAGGACTCCTCGGAGATGCCCATCAAAACTTTGGGATATTTTTTAAATTGAAGGGGAAACTGGATTCTGCTTTATTTCATTTCAATAAGGCATTAGAATACTATGGTAAAGATACAGAGGAAGGAAGGGAGATATTGAAAGAGGTTAGGGAGATACAAAATAAAGAAAAATAAAATATAAGGAGGTCAAATATGTCTGCATTAACTTTAATCATCTCTATTATTGCCCTGGTCCTTGCTATAGTCTCTTTCAAGCGAACAGGGGGTTTGCAGGACATTAAAGGTCAGATCAATAATCTGGAATCAATCATGGGGCCTCTCCGGGAAAAGACTGCCAATGTTCTGGGGAAAATGGAAAAAGCACTACGCAATCCTGAAAAAGAAGAGGAACCTGAAAAAAAAGAAGACGATGCCGGCGAGGGCAGAGAATAATCATTGTTAGAATTCAATAACGATCTCTAATGGCATAAAAATGAGGAAGCAGCTTTAGACAAATTCCCGCTAAAATGGAGGTAAAAATGATTATAGGAAAACTAATTGCTAGGAATGCAAAAAGGTATCCCAATAAGACCGCTGTGGTGTCTGGTGATTACACTTTCACCTTTAAAGAGTTTAACGAAAGAGTGAATAAGCTGGCAAATACCCTGGCTGACCTGGGAGTAAAGAAAGGAGACAGGATAGCAGCCTTGCTGAATAACTGTCACCAATATGTGGAGCTATACTGTGCTGCACCAAAGGGTGGGTTTGTACTGGTCCCCCTTAACTACATGTTGAGTGGAAAGGAACTGGCTTTTATTATAAATAATTCTGGTGCAAATACCCTTTTTCTTGGGGAAAAATATATTGATACCATTAACTCCGTAAGAGGGGATTTAAAAGGAGTGAAACATTTCATCACCATTGGAACCCCTGCCGAGGGAATGATAAGCTACGAAGAGCTCATTTCTCGATACCCGGCGGATGAACCAAAGGCGGAGATTGGTGAGGATGATCTTGCCTATCTCTTATATACCAGTGGTACAACAGGTTTGCCCAAAGGGGTCATGCATAATCACAGGAGCATGCTTGAAATCGTAACGCAGTATGTTATTCTGCCGGACTTAAAAAGAGACGATGTTGATTTGATTACTATACCGCTCTACTGGGGGCCATCTCTGCTTCTCCATATTCTGCCTCATTTCTACGTGGGCTCAACGATCGTCGTCTTAAAGGAGTTCAATCCCGATGTCGTCCTGAAGACAATCGAAACAGAAAAGGTATCAACCACTCTTATGCCACCATCCTTCATCATCTCCCTCCTGAATCATCCGGGGTTAGACCAGTATAACATAAGCAGCTTACGCTCTATTGTATTCGGTGGTGAGATAATGCCAGTAGAGGTACTTAACAGGGCTATCGGAGTATTCGGTAATATATTCGCTCACATATACGGACTTATGGAGATAACACCAGTAACTTATTTCCATGAGGATGATCTGGTACTCGATGGCCCCCCTGAAGTACTGAAAAGGGTGCAATCCTGTGGTAGAGAGGCGATCAATGTAGAAGTGAGGGTTGTAGATGAGAATGATAATGATGTAATTCCGGGAGAAGTTGGAGAGGTAATTGTCAAAGGCGACAATATGATGAAAGGATACTGGGAACTGCCCCAGGCAACCGCAGAAACTATCAGAGGAGGTTATGTACATACAGGAGATCTGGCTACCCTGGATGAAGAAGGTTACGTATATCTGGTTGGCAGGAAAAAGGATATTATTAACTCTGGTGGTAAAACTATCTATCCTGGAGATGTGGAAGAAGTTATCTATAGACACCCATCTGTTTCCCAGGCGGCCGTAATAGGAGTTACTAATGCAAAGCTTGGTGAATCTGTAAAAGCAGTTGTAGTACTTAAAGAAAGAATGAAATCAGATGAAAATGAAATCCTGGAGTTTTGCAAGCAGAATCTTGCAGTTCATGCTGTACCACAATCTATAGAGTTTGTGGATGAATTGCCAAGGAATCCGTCAGGAAAGATACTTAAAAGGGAATTGAGGGAAAGATACGGCAAGAAAAAGAAATAGATAACTTGAGGAGAACATGAAAAGGGAACAGTTAATAATAATAGGCGGTGTTGCAGCAGGCATGAAGGCGGCTACCAGGGCAAGGAGAGTCAATCCGAATCTCAAGATAACCGTTTTTGAAGAAAAAGACTATATATCATATGCCGCATGTGGCCTTCCCTATTATACATCAGGGATTGTCAAAGAACGAGAAGATCTTGTGCTTAGAACTCCCGAGGACTTCAGAAAGCCATTTGATATTCAGGTACACACGAACCATCGGGTTACGAAGATAGACCCTCAAAAGAAACAGATAACGGTATCTAATCTGAAGAAAAGGGATGAAACCATACAACATTATGACAAGCTTATTATTGCTACAGGGGCGAAGCCCATTGTTCCATCTTTACCAGGTGTTAACCTTCCCAAAATTCATACCATAAAGACCATAGAAGATGCGTCTTCTATAAGAGATTACATTGGAAGGGAACAGCTTAGAAAGACCATCATTATAGGGGCAGGGCTTATTGGACTGGAGATGGCTGAAAGTCTTGTTTCTCAAGGATTAGAAGTCACTATAGTGGAAATGATGAATCAAGTCCTTCCCCCATTAGATGAAGATATGGCATACCTTCTTGAGAAACACCTCATTGAAAAAGGGGTGAAAGTATCTAAGGAAAATCCAGTTGAAGCCTTTGAAGGAGATACAAAGGCAGGCGTAAGGCAGGTAATAACTAAAAATGCCCGATTTGACACTGACATGGTATTACTATCTATCGGGATAAGACCCAATACACAACTGGCACAGGAAGCCGGAGTTGCCATAGGCCAAACAAGGGCCATTAAAGTTAACGAGAGAATGCTAACCAACATTCCTGAGATTTATGCCGCAGGGGATTGTTCAGAAACGTTTAGCTTGATAACTGGGAAACCGACATGGGTCCCCCTGGGCTCAACTGCTAATAAACAAGGACGGGTGGCAGGAGAAAATGCGGCAGGCGGCGATGCCTTTTTTAGAGGGGTATCAGGTACTATGATAGCCAAGGTATTCGACTACACTGTGGCAAAAACTGGCATCTCAGAAAGAGAAGCTGTAAAAGATGGCTATGAGATAGAAAGGGCTATTATATACCCCAATTCCCATGCTCACTACTATACTGATGCCCATGAAATGTCCTTTAAGATAATAGCAGAAAAAAAGTCTAACCGGGTATTGGGAGCACAGATAATTGGAAAAAGCGGAGTAGATAAAAGGATTGATGTGATAGCATCTGCTGTAGCCCAGAGAGCCACATTCGGAGACTTGGAAGGTTTAGATCTGGCATACGCCCCACCCTATTCACCTGCAGTAGACCCGGTAATAGTAGCGGGATATGTCTTATCAAATAAGTCATTGGGGCTTTTTAAAGGTATGCCGGCAGATGAACTGAAGAGGAAATTGGACAGTGGTGAGAGATTTACTCTGCTGGACGTCAGAGATGATGAAGAATACAAGAAAGGTCACCTCCCTGGCGCCAAACACATACCCTTCAATGAGCTTCGGGGAAGGATCGGAGAACTCGACCCGGATCAGGAAGTGATAATCTACTGCCTCCAGGGATTAAGAAGCTATAATGCCATCAGAGTTTTACATGGAAAAGGTTTTACAAAAGTGATGAATCTGGATGGTGGTATCAACATGTGGAGGTGGAATCTAAAGTAACCCAATCTGCCATTCTTTCTGCCGGACATAAACCCATTCCAAAGTTGTCTCACCTATTGACTTCACCGATTTAATACTTACCTTTTAATTTAAAGATAAAAAATACTACACAATTAGCACCTTTTGCTAACAGGTGTAGAATAAAAGGAGGGATTAAAATGGCTAAGACAATTGGAATAGACCTTGGTACCACCAACTCGGTTCTAGCTGTCATGGAGGGTGGCAAACCTGAGGTAATCATAAACTCTGAGGGAGGAAGGACAACCCCTTCCGTTGTGGCATTTTCAAAAAACGGAGATCGTCTGGTAGGACAAGTTGCCAAAAGGCAGGCAGTTCTCAATCCGGAAAATACCATATCATCTGTAAAGAGATTCACCGGAAGAAAATATTCAGAGGTTACCCAGGAGACAAAGCAGGCTTCCTATAAGGTCAAAGAGGGCAAAGGAGGTGTAGTACGAATTACGGCAGGGGGAAAGGAATATGCCCCGGAAGAGATATCTGCAATAGTTTTGAGAAAACTCGCAGATGAAGCCTCAAAGTACCTGGGAGAGAAGGTAAAGGATGCGGTTATAACTGTACCGGCATACTTTAATGACGCCCAGAGACAGGCAACAAAAGATGCGGGAAAGATAGCCGGTTTAAATGTAAAAAGGATAATAAACGAACCTACTGCTGCAGCTCTGGCGTATGGTCTGGACAAAAAGAAGAATGAGACCATTCTGGTATTTGACCTTGGCGGCGGTACTTTTGACGTCTCTATCCTGGAAGTTGGCGATGGTATCTTTGAGGTAAAGTCTACCAGCGGTGATACGCATCTGGGAGGGGACGATTTTGATAAAAGGTTGGTAGACTGGATTGCTGCCGAGTTCAAAAAAGACAGGGGAATAGACTTACTCAAAGACAGACAGGCACTTCAAAGGTTATACGAAGCTTCGGAAAAGGCTAAGTGTGAGTTGTCCACAGTGACAGAGACAACTATAAGTCTTCCATTTATAACTGCGGATGCATCCGGGCCAAAACATCTGGAGATGAAAATTAACAGAGCGAAATTTGAAAGCATAGTAGCAGACCTCATAGAGCGCTGTGAAGGACCTGTAAAACAGGCTCTGAGTGATGCAAAACTCTCCACAGGGGATATAGATGAGGTCGTTCTGGTAGGAGGCTCTACCAGGATACCAGCAGTACAAAATCTGGTGAAACGGCTCACGGGTGGAAAAGAACCCCACCAGGGGGTAAATCCTGATGAAGTTGTGGCTGTGGGGGCTGCCATTCAGGCAGGGGTTTTGGCAGGTGAGGTTAATGAAGTACTCTTGCTTGATGTGACACCTCTCTCTTTAGGGGTAGAGACACTAGGTGGAATAATGACCAGGATTATAGAGAGGAACACCACTATTCCAGTCAGAAAGAGTGAAACATTTTCTACAGCCGAGGACAACCAGCCAAGCGTGGACATAAACGTTCTCCAGGGTGAAAGGGAAATGGCAAAGGACAACCGGGTTCTGGGAAGATTTCGCTTGGAAGGTATACCCATGGCACCCAGAGGGATACCTCAGATCGAGGTTACATTTGATATAGATGCCAATGGGATAATACATGTCGGTGCTCAGGACAAGACAACGGGAAAAGAACAGACCATTACAATAACAGAATCAACCTCTCTGGATAAACAAGAAGTTGATCGCATGATTCGGGAGGCTGAAGTCCATGCTTCTGAGGATAAAGCAAAGAGAGAAGAGGCTGAAATCAGAAACCAGGCAGATACCCTTGCCTATACTGTTGAGAAAGAGTTGGCCAGTGCCGGGAATCGGCTGCCCCTTCATGAAAAGGCCAGGATAGAGCAGCTTATTGGCGATTTGAGGGGTGCTTTGAAAGAGGAGGGTGCAGGTATAGAAAAGATACGGGCATTAACCAGTGATTTGCAGCAGGCATCCCATTCTCTATCAGCTGCTTCTTATGGAGACCAGCAGACCCCGGAACAGGGGTATGGCGGATACAGCTATGGTAAAGATAGAAACCGGGATGATGATGTTATAGACGCTGATTATACAGTTGATTCCTCCATGGGTGGTTGAGGGGTATAAATGAGAATTGGCTGGTAGTCAATCCTGAGATTTTGCCTGAAACTTTTATTAACTTAAGGAGCAGTTCTCAAGCTGCTCCTTAAGTTTTACAGGGCAGGCAAAATAGTTTGACAAAAAGAATTCAATGATGATAATAATAACAATATAATATGTTAGTTGTCCCTGGAGGGGAGAGTTAGAGCTAAGAATGGAGGTTTAAAGATGTCTGAAAAAGAGAAAGCAGTTCATTTAACCGATGATTCATTTAATGCAGAGGTAATAAACTCTGATAAGCCTACATTGGTAGATTTTTGGGCTCCCTGGTGTGGTCCCTGTAAAATGGTAGGTCCCATAGTGGAAGAGCTGGCAGAGGAGTATGATGGAAAGGTAAATATTTGCAAGTTAAATGTAGATGAGAATCCAAAGACACCGGCTCAATACAGTATCAGGAGCATCCCTACCCTGATTATGTTTAAGGGCGGCAAATCTATTGATCAGGTAGTTGGCGCAGTCCCTAAAACAAAGCTCGAGGAGATGATAAAAAAAGCTCTGTAGTCAGGACACCGTTTTTAGTTGCGTGTTGTAAGTTATAACTAACAAATCTCAAGTTAATTTCGGAAGGGGAAAAGAAATTCCAAAATCTGAAATTCACAATCTGCAATCGCTGAGGGATGATAAATGGGACAAAAGGAAAATGACAGAGATCTTCTTCCCAGGGAAATTAAGGACATATTAAAGAATTATAAGACTATTGCTGTGGTTGGCTTATCCCTAAAGGAGGATAGACCCAGTTATCAGGTGGCATATTATTTACAGTCGAAAGGGTTCAGGGTTATTCCCATACGTCCTCTGGGGAAAGATATCCTGGGGGAAAAGGTGTATCCCAGTCTTCTTGAAGTCCCATTTGAAATAGATATAGTTGATATATTTAGAAAACCCGAAGCAGTCTTAGAAATTGTTAAGGAAGCTATAGAAAAAAGGGCGAAAGTAGTATGGATGCAGGAAGGTGTGATCAACAAAGAAGCAGCCGAGTTGGCACGTAAAGCAGGGATTAAGGTAGTAATGGACAGGTGTATAAAGAAAGACCATCAAAATCTTTTTGGTTAGCGTAAGTCAGGAAGGTTCGAAAATGAGTACTACCGATTACGATGTAATAATAGTTGGAGGTGGGCCGGCAGGGTTAACGGCAGGGCTCTATACATGCAGATCAAGACTAAAATCCCTCATGATTGAGAAAATGGTCGTTGGAGGACAGGTTGTAACCACTGAAATGGTGGAGAACTACCCCGGTTTTAAGGATGGGATAAATGGACCAGAACTGATACAGAACATGGAGGGACAGGCAAAGAGATTTGGCTTAGAGATACTGACCGGGGATGTGGAGAGTGTAAGTGCGGACAAGAGCAATATCAAGCAGATAAAGCTCAGTGATAGGGAATTTTCGTGCAGGGCATTGATAATAGCTTCAGGGTCTAAACCCAATGAAATGGGAATAAAAGGCGAAATTGAACTGAGAGGGAGAGGGGTTTCATATTGTGCCACATGCGATGGGCCTTTCTTCCGTGGGCTGGATATAGCAGTAATCGGAGGTGGCAATTCGGCTGTTGAAGAAGGGATATTTTTAACAAAATACGCCAAAAAGGTCTATATTGTTCATCGCAGAGACCAGTTAAGGGCAGATAAGATTATACAAGAGAGGGCATTTAAAAACGAAAAGATAGAATTTGTATGGAACACTGTACCGGACAGGATTGAGGGCAATCAAACGGTTAATGCCATATCATTACGAAATGTTAAAACAAATACCTTATCCAGGCTAGAGGTAGGTGGTGTCTTTATGTATGTTGGGATTAAACCAAATACAGAATTTTTGAAAGGCAGTGTCGCCCTGGATGAAAGAGGATTTATAATAACTGATGATGAGATGAAGACATCTGTCCCAGGCATATTCGCAGCAGGGGATGTAAGAGTAAAGCTTTTAAGGCAAATCGCTACAGCCGTTGGAGACGGAGCAACCGCAGCATTTGCTGCTGAAAAATATATAGAGGATATGAAACCCTGATACAGATACAGGGGGCTTTGTCAAAGAGGTAATGGATAGTTTGATGAAGTAAAAGAGGCGTGACATATGGAAAAAGAAAAAGATTTAATTGAAAATTCTTCAGCCGATAAAGGTCAGGATGGAATTTTTAGCAAACCCAAAATTAATGAATTAGACTCGGACTGGGATGACTATCTGGAAGGAATCCTTTACTATGGAATAGAATCATGGCGAGGAGGGTGATGTTAATCCTCTCCCAGTAGGTTACTGAAGGAATAATACCCCTCTTCTCTCTTAATTCCAGCAAAACCCTTGGAAATCCTTAACCCAATATCCCAGGCTGGTTATACCATCCAGTCTCCAGGCCTGCCGCCGCTGGTATATCCACAAAAATTACAGTACCACATACTGGCACTCTCGTCTGCCTCAGCTCAGAAATTGGCGTCTTTTCTTTCTGTCCAGGGTCTTGGCCCTGTCCGCATTAATAGCGGATTAAAAGCATAGGCATGCATTCTTACAAAATCTTCCCCGCATTTGGGGCATGGTTTTACCTGAGGTTCATCCGCATCGTCTTTCTTTACCTTGCTGCAGTCCTTTTTATGAATGACACCATACATCTTCATCACCTCACAATATATAACATTGAATTCTGAGATAACTTATCATAAAAGCAATGATATGTCAAAAGAAAAAAACAAATTCCCTTGACATATAACCATCTT
This sequence comes from Thermodesulfobacteriota bacterium, assembly GCA_040757775.1. Lineage (NCBI taxonomy): Bacteria > Pseudomonadati > Thermodesulfobacteriota > Thermodesulfobacteriota bacterium. The sequence goes on along the minus strand of JBFLWQ010000004.1, from coordinate 128,724 downwards.
TCACATATAGCACACTACAAGCGGCTCCCTTTTATTACATAGAATTCCTTCAAAAAGGAGGGCATCTTGGATCAAAGAAAACTGGAAGAGTTTGAGTCTATCTTCTATCCCGGATCCATCGCTGTAGTTGGTGCCTCCAACGACAAGCTGAAATTTGGAACGAGATACCTTCAAGCCTTGATAGATTCAAGGTTTGAAGGACCGCTTTATCCCGTCAATCCAACTGAGAATAAAATACTTGGGCTTAGAAGTTACCCTAAACTCACATCAATCCCGGCTGACGTTGACTACGTTATTGTCTCAATCCCTGCAAGATTTATACTCGATTTGCTTGACGAGTGTGCAACAAAGGGTGTAAAGACTGTTCAGATCTTCACCGCAGGGTTTTCCGAAACCGGAGAGGAAGAGGGACGCAGGTTGGAGAAAGAGATGGCTAGAAAAGCCAGAGAAAACGGATTCCGGATTATTGGCCCAAACTGCATCGGAGTGTATTCCCCTGCATGCCATATGCCTTATGGTCCTATGCACTTCCCGGCAGAGGCCGGCACAGTAGGGTTCATCTCCCACAGTGGTGGAGTTGCTGGTAATCTAATTGACGAAGGGATAAGACGGGGGATTTGCTTTAGCAAGGTGGTCAGTTTCGGAAACGGGTGTGATCTTGATAACTGTGATTATCTGGAGTATTTCGCACTCGATCCGGAGACGAAAATCATCGGCGCCTATTTAGAGGGAGCAAAAGATAGCCAACGCCTCTTTAGACTGATTAAGGAAATCTCAAAAACCAAGCCTTTGATTATCTGGAAGGGAGGAAAAACTCCTGCTGGTGCTCAGACAGCAGCATCTCATAGTGCCTCACTTGCCGGTTCCGATATAATATGGAAGGCAGCTCTGAAGCAGGCTGGTGCAATTAAGGTAGAGAGCCACGAGGAGTTGGTTGATACTATCTTAGCCTTTTTACACCTTCCTCGATTTTGTGGAAATCGTGTTGCCGTCATCGCCGGACTCTACGGTGCTGGTGGTGGGGCAAGCGTTACATCCAGCGATGCCTTTACCAGTCAGGGTATGGAGGTCCCCCCTTTCACCGATGAGACAAGGGCTAAGCTCAAGACTATCATCCCTAAAGCAGGCAGCATACTGCGAAATCCCCTAGATATGGGTTCCGTTGGGGGCATTACTGAGATACTCAGTAATACGATAGAATTAGTACTAGATGACCCCCTTATAGATATTCTCATAATCCAGGTCCCGGTAGATTTTCTCGTCGGGTTAGCATCAAAGAAGATATTCCAGGATACACTTGAGATTATTGCAAACTTCAAAAAAACTAAATACAAACCTATTGTATTGCTCTCCCCCCATGGTTCAGTCATTGCAGAAAGATTGGAGTTCGAAAGGACACTCTCCCACGCAGGGATACCTGCCTATCCCACCTTTGAACGGGCAGCAAGGGCTATTGCAAATGTTGACATCTATTCCAGGCTTCATAACCCATAAGGTTGTTACTTAAAATGTCGACTTGTATTTGCAAACCAAGGTACCTATATGGTATTATCCAGGAAAATTATGTAAGGATATGTTATGAGAGGTGAATTGCTCTGCATAGGCCATCGCGGTGCCATGGGACACGAACCTGAAAACACCCTTCTTTCGATAGAAAAGGCTATCAGCCTGGGGGCATCGTGGGTAGAGATAGATGTCTGCTTTGTGGACGGCCACTTAATCGTTATTCATGACAATCGGCTCGAACGCACAACTGATGGTACTGGATATATAAACGATAAGACATTCGGATATCTGCGTTCACTCAACGCTGGAAAAGGCCAGAAGATTCCAACGCTAGAAGAGGTATTCGCAATCGTCAATGGTAGGGCTGGCTTGAATATAGAACTGAAGGGATTCCAAACTACGAAGCCTGTAGTCTCTTTAATCAGGAAACAGCTTGACCAGGGTTGGGGCTATGAAAGTATATTAGTGTCGTCGTTTAATCACCGCGAGCTGCTTAATGCGAAGAAGCTTGATTCTAAAGTACTTACCGGTGCACTTATCGTAGGTCTCCCTGTTGATAATGCAGCATTTGCCGAAAGACTGGGCTGCTATTCGGTACACCTGTCCATTGACTTCATAGATGAGTTTTTTGTCAATGATGCCCACAAACGCGGGCTAAAAGTATTTGTGTTTACCGTAAATGACCCCGAAGACATCGCACGCATGGAGTTGCTTGGGGTTGACGGGGTATTTACAGACTACCCGGAGCGAGTTGTTAAAACAAAAGGTTAGATCACCAGTTACCACGAATAAAGCAAGAATTCTATGGGAGAAGCAGAATGAATCTAAAACCAGTATTAATAGAAGCCAGAGATCTGCCCGATGCCTGGTTTCAATGTATAGCACGGATACTTGAAGTCGGGAATAATTACAAAATCACAAAGGGAAGTTATGAAGGGGCTGTCAGAAGGGAGTTTGATTACATCACCGTTCATATAAAACACCCTGGGGCGAGACCGCTTATCCCTGATATCCCTCCCGGGCTTGGCATTCCTCCTCCAACAACCATGGAATACGTCGAGCAGTACCTTCCATACCTCATGACTGACAAGGTAGAGCCAAATGAGACCTATACTTATGGTCAAAGGCTATTCGGTTTTAAGCAGGTCGAGAAGGTAATAGAGATGTATAAGAAAGGGCATGGGACAAACCAGGCAGCAATGGAAATCGGGAGACCGGAGGATTGCGGAACAGAGGATCCGCCATGCCTCCGCCTGATCGACACAAAAGTAAAGGATGGAAAACTCCACTTTGCCCTGTATTTTAGATCATGGGATTTGTGGGCAGGATTTCCATCCAATCTGGCTGCCATCCAGATACTTAAGGAATATATGGCGTCTGAGATTGGAGTGGAGGACGGAGAAATAATTGCCAGTTCAAAGGGACTGCACTTATATGATTACTCCTTTGATCTGGCAAAGATCAGAACCTACAGGATGGAAGGTACCATAAGAGGGTAAAGATGGCATACCGGTAGCAGAAACCCTGCTTCTCAAAATGAGAGTGGGGTTTTTTGCTTTGAGGAGGTTTTTGGAAAGAGAGGGAATAAGAATATGTTAGAAAATGCTTGACAAGATATTTTATATATGCTATAGCATTATAACATATATTACGGAGTGGGTATGCTTGATATACGTGACATAAGTAAAGTTGTAAAAGAACTGAGGGTCATGCTGAACTTGAGCCAGGAAGAGCTTGCAGCAAAACTTGGCGTTTCATTCGCGACGGTTAACCGCTGGGAAAACGAGAGGATAATCCCCCGGGGAAAAGCCAGAGAAGCTATTTTGGACTTAATTGAGCAGTCGGGCATTGATCAAAGCGCGCTAACAAATAGTGAAAATAACCAGACCTTTCAATCTAGACGTCGCCGGAAATCCAAAGAGGATATTTTAAGTACAAAGTCCATGGAGCAGATGCTCTGGAGCGCAGCCTGCTCTATTCGGGGGGAAAAGGATGCACCCAAATTTAAGGATTATATCCTTCCCCTGATATTTATTAAACGGCTTTCCGATGTATTCGAAGATGAGGTTGAACGGTTAGCAGAAAGATATGGAGACAAAGAGACAGCCCTCTCAATTATTGAAGCTGACCACGGCTTGGTGCGCTTCTTTATACCACCTGAGGCACGGTGGCCGGTAGTGAGTGGCCGGGAGCAGTTTGACTGGTCATGGGACCGAAAGCCCAAAACTCTTGGCGAACAGCTAACCATAACCATGCGAGCTATTACAAAGCATAACCCGAATCTCAGCGGGGTAATCGATATTGTTGATTATAATGAAACCCGCAACAATGAGCGCGAAATCAGCGATGCTGCATTGTCCGGTGTGATCGAAACAATTTCTGACCCCCGATACCGTCTTGGCCTCTATGATGTAGAGCCGGATTTTCTTGGCCGTGCCTATGAATATCTGTTGAGAAAATTTGCTGAGGGGCAGGGACAGAGTGCGGGTGAGTTTTTTACGCCGACAGAAGTTGGGTGGCTCATGGCCTATATTGTGCGGCCGCGTCAGGGTGAGGAAGTTTATGACTATGCCTGCGGGTCGGCCGGGCTTCTGATCAAGTGCGAGCTTGCGCTACAGGAACGGGAAATCAAGGTGCGGCGTCCTTTAAAGCTCTACGGACAGGAGCTTACCGGCTCGAGCTATGCTATTGCCCGGATGAATATGGTGGTCCACGACATGGAGGGCGAGATCGTTCGCGGCAATTCCATGACCAATCCCAAATTCAAGCAGTCTGATTCAAGCCTGAAGAAGTTCGATATTGTTGTTTCAAATCCTATGTGGAATCAGCCTTTTAATACAGCAGTATATGACAATGATCCTTTTGACCGTTTTGAATCCCAGGGCGGTATTACTACCAGCAAAGCAGACTGGGCATGGCTGCAAAATACAGTTGCATCGTTGAATGATCATGGCCGTGCTGCAGTTGTCATTGACACCGGGGCAGTTACCCGGGGCAGCGGGAGTAAGACCGAGGACCGAGAAAAAAAGATTCGCAAATGGTTTGTGGATAATGATTTGATCGAAGGGGTTATCTTACTGCCGGATAACCTTTTCTATAATACCACGGCTGCGGGAATAATCATAGTATTCAATAAAGCCAAGCCGCCCGCACGAAAGGGCAAAATTGTCCTGGTTAATGCCAGCCGGGAATTCAAGAAAGGGCAGCCAAAGAACTATATTCCTGATGAAAGTATCCGTAAAATAGCAGACGCTTTTATTAAAGGTGAGGATATTGAACGGTTTTTAAAGGTAATCACGCGAGAGCAGGCAGCAGACAATGATTATAACCTTTCACCCTCACGATATGTTGATATTACCGAAAAGGAAGCCTACCGAAGCATTCCGGCAATTTTGGAAGAACTTGTGGGGCTGGAGAAGAAAGCAGATGAAGCAGATGAGGAGCTCCAAGAGATTTTCAGAAAGATGGGGTTCGGAAAATAATGGCTTGACTTTTCTCCCCTGTGGTGTTACTTTTACCACATGGTAAAATATTTACCACAATCCCGGATAAAAAAGAAATAAAAGGGAAAGAAGGGAGAAAAGGCCATGTTTGGAGAATTTATTAAAGAGAAGAGGCTAAGCAAGGGGCTGGGCCTGAGAGAGTTTTGCAAAATGATTGAAGTAGATGCCAGCAATTGGAGTAAAGTGGAGCGCGGTGTGCTTGCACCTCCTCAGGATGAGGGAAAATTAAAAAAAATTGCTCTGGCGCTGGATATTGAATTCGAATCGGTCTTGTGGAGGGAAATGAAAGACAAGGCAAGTATCACTGCTGGCGTTATCCCTCAGGACATTCTATCTGATACAAAGGCATTAAATTCTTTGCCCATGTTTTTCAGAACGCTCAGGAGTGAAAAACCTACCCTGGAAGACTTAGAAAAATTAATTCAGATGATAAAAAAGGGGAAAGAGTAATTTGGATTATAGTGAGTTCAAGTGCAGGTGGATTGATTCAAAAGAACTCTGGGAAAAAGCGGATAGGGTTCGAGAAGAATACTGGCACGACAACAAGTTACCGATCAATACGGAAAAAATTGTGGAGTTCGGGCTCAGACTGGATATCGAACCAATACATAACCTTCTGTCTACGATTGATATAGACGCCTATTTAAAAATGGACTTAACGGGAATCGTAGTAGATTATGACTGTTATATGAGTGAGAAATTTGCAAACCGCATGCGTTTTTCATTTGCCCATGAACTGGGACACCTTTTTCTCCACAGGGATATCTATACAAGACTCGATGTTACATCACCGGAGGAGTGGAAAAACTTTATTCTCAATGTGCCGGAAAATGAATATCGCAGCTTTGAATGGCAGGCCAATGAATTTGCAGGACGCTTGCTGGTGCCCCACGCGCATCTGGCAGTAGAAGTAAATAAATCCTATGAAACCATAAAGAAAAATAATTTAACCACCTTTATGAAAACTGATTCTGACGCAGTATTATCACGAATTTCGCCAACGTTGTGTAGACCTTTTGGAATTTCAACAGACGTTATCGAAATCAGGGTAAAAAGGGAGGGCTTATGGCCACCATCTGAATTGTAACACAGTTATGACTCGGAGCATTAAATACCTCTATGACCACCACCTTAACCCCCACAGGAGGCTGTGTAGCTGGCCTGCCCTGAGCACTATTTATTCCTTCGATAAACCTCAGGATGAACGGTGTCGAGGGGTTCAGGGTAACGGTGTTCAAGGCCACCCAGAAAGATACCCAGAAAATGACATTTGACGAGAAAATTATAGCGGTGATGAAGAATAATCCAAAAGTAACGAGGCATGATATAGCATCGCTGCTGGGTACAAGTCCGAACACAATAAAGGTTCACATAGCCAAGTTAAAAAAGGAAGGAAGGTTAAAACGTATCGGCCCGGATAAAGGCGGGTATTGGGAAGTTGAATAAAATGAAGATTGGAATTAAGCAAGGGAAATAATGAGATGCGATCTGACTGGATAAAGACCTATTTAGGTAATGAAATATCGCTGCAATATGGCAAGGCTTTGCCAAAGAATGACAGGTTAGCAGGGGACCATCCTGTTTTTGGCTCGAATGGGGTTGTTGGGTTCCACAATGAAGCGTTAGTAAATGGCCCAGGCATTATTGTTGGCCGGAAAGGTTCCTGTGGCGCTGTGCATTTCTCAACATCTGACTTCTGGCCTATAGACACCACTTATTATGTTGCTTTAAGGAAAGATCATGATTGGCGCTTTATGGCTTTTTTCTTGAGCACCTTTGGATTGTGCGAGATGAACTTGCATAGCACCATTCCGGGTTTAAACAGAGAAGATGTTTACAAGCTTGAATGTCTTCTCCCTTCTCTCCCCGAACAGCAAAAAATCGCTGCCATTCTTTTTAAAATTCAACAGGCAATTGAGGTTCAGGAATCCATTATCGAGCGCCTGCAAGAACTGAAAAAATCAACCATGCAGCATGTCTTTACCTATGGCTTGCGAGGTGAAAAAACCAAGGAGACGGAGATCGGTAGGATACCGGAGAGTTGGGAGGTTGGTACTTTGGAGAAATTGTGTGTACTTAAAAAAGAAACTTGTGTTCCTAATGAATGTCAAACCAAAGTCTATATTGGCTTGGAACACATTGAGTCTGGGAGATTTTTCTTGAAGCGACACGGCTCACCATCTGAGGTTCAGAGCGCTAAACATCAGTTTGCACCTAATGACATACTTTACGGTAAGCTTCGGCCCTATTTGGATAAAGCTGTGGTTGTTAATAATTATGGCATTTGTTCAACGGATATTTTGGTTTTAACTCCGGCGAAAGATGTTCCGGCGGTCTTCATTGTAGGATTATTGCATTTACAAAAATTTCTTGACTATGCTATCCAAACAACAGGGGGATTAAATCATCCGAGAACATCATGGGCTTCCTTAAAAAAATTTGCCGTTCCTCTTCCGACCGTTAACGATCAATTGGAAATTGCTCATATTCTTAAAACACTTGAGGAAAAGATACAACTTTGCGAGGAAAAGAAATCTGCCCTTCAAGACCTGTTCAAAACCATGCTGAACAAACTGATGACCGGAGAGATTAGGGTGAGGGATTTGGAGGTTGATTTATCGGAAGAATCCGCAGGCTGAAGCCTGCGGCTACCAAGCCTGCGGCTACCATATTTGGGGAAACAACATAAGTACACAAAATTGGTAGTAGTAGGTAGCCGCAACCTTTAGGTTGCGAGGGAATTTCTTTCACACTGGGCCTTTCTAACGGGGTAAATAGAAGAGACAACAGAAAAATTAATTAACGTAGGATTGCCAGCAGGCAGTCCTAAAGGAGGAAAAGATGGCAAAAGAGAAACCGCAATCATTTCCAATGCTCCCGGTTGCGCACTGGTGGACACTCCGGGAACGGTTCAGGCAGAGCATGCCCGGCGTCGTAACGGATAATTACCTTGCCACTGCACTTAGCACGCAGCCCATGTCTGCCCGCACTAATGTGCTTCCATATTTGAAGGATATGGGTCTGATTGACAACGAAGGAAAAACTCAGGAATTGGCGAAAGCGTGGCGTGACGATGAGCAATATGCTGAGGTCTGCCGAAAGATACGTAAGGAAATTTATCCTGATGAGTTAATTGCCGCAGTGCCAAATCCGTCCATAGATCGCAGCGCCGCAGAACGATGGTTTGCCAACCATACCGGCGCTGGAAGTGCGGCAGTCAAACGCATGGCCGCAATATATACAGTCATCTCTGAAGGCGACGTATCGAAAAAACTACAGAAGGAAAGGCAAAAGGAGCGTGCCACCACACGGAAGGGTACTGCCAAAGCCGATAAGAAGAAATCCGCTCCATCGAGTACTTCACAAGCCATCCATCCCGTGCCCTCTCTAGGTGATACTCCCGCCTTGCCGGGAGTAAACATCAACCTGCAGATTCATATCTCGTCAGACGCGACGCCAGACCAGATAGACAAGATATTTGAGAGTATTGCAAAACATATATACAGGAAATAATGACCAATGGCATCACTCGCTCGCCAAGTGCTCGAAATAGCAAAGAAGATCCAATCGGAGGCACCCGTAACCTACGTTCCTCCCTCAGAAGGAACGCGTCCACGAAGTCAGAGCGTTCTCCCACGCGCTCTGTTCACAAATACCCGAGGGTATATCGAGCGGGTAGTTGACCAAATCAATGGGTGTTATGAAAATGGCTGGTTCGATGGCTGTGCCGTTATGATGCGGAGACTCCTGGAAACTCTAATCATCGAGTCTTTCGAAGCCCACAACCTAGCTCACAAGATCAAAGATCATAAAACCGGTGATTTTCTCTACCTTTCTGACCTTATTTCCAAGGCACTTCAGGAACCATTATGGAATCTAGGACGCAACACAAAAAGAGCATTACCAAGCCTGAAGTCCATTGGTGATCAATCTGCGCACAGCCGTCGATACAACGCCCACAGGGAGGATATTGATAAGCTGATACCTGATTTCCGAACTGTCTGCCAGGAATTTATTTACTTGGCTAAACTAAAATAGGACCGGAATGCTCCACCTGAGCGCTATTCCGCTTGAACTCCATAGCGGTAGGTGAGCTTTGACGCCAGCCAGATAAATATATGGATAGTCTTTCGCAAAACATTCAAAAGCCCCGTAGCTATTCGAGTTAAATTATGATTTCAGACAATAAAAATGAAATTATTATCTATCGGAAGGTACGACAGCCCCAGTAAAAATAATTGAGCAGGCAATTTTTTTAATTCGTGGACAAAGAGTAATATTGGATATTGATCTCGCCACCCTTTACAGTGTGGCAACAAAAGTTCTAAATCAGGCTGTCTCACGAAACGCGCGAAGATTTCCAGCAGATTTTATGTTTCGGCTGACAAAAAAGGAAAAAGATGAACTGGTCACAAATTGTGACCGGTTACGGCGACTCAAACACTCTTCTGTACTGCCGAGAGCATTTACAGAACAGGGAGTGGCAATGCTGTCGAGTGTGCTAAAAAGTGAACGAGCAATAGATGTCAATGTCGAAATTATGCGAGCATTCGTCAGTCTCCGACAGATGTTAACTGTACACAAAGACCTTGAATTTAAAATAAAAGAACTGGAAAAGAAATATGACGATCAATTTAAAATTGTTTTTGATGCCATCCGCGCCTTAATGCAGCCTCCTGAAAAACCAAGAAAAAGGATTGGTTTTGAGGTGAAGGAACAAAGAGTTTCCTACGGTGGAAAGGCCAAGAAAAGGCAAGGATAAACTTTGTAAAACATTCAAACGCCACATAGATATTCGAGTTAAATCATGATGCCTGTAAACCTTGGTACCGAAACATCCACTGTTCAGCAGCCGATCATCAAATATGCAAGTGAGATCGGTTGGCAGATCGTTTCAAGCGACGATGCCCTTACATTAAGAATGGGGGAAAACGGGACACTGTTTTACCGCGTCATTCAAGATAAACTTATCAAACTGAACCCTGGATTGGTGACCGGGGAAAGCGCTCCTGAAATTGTTAGAGATATAGAGGCGGTGCGTAACAACATCGAAGGGAATGCAGAGGTCCTATCATGGTTGCGGGGTGAGCAGAGTATCTATGATGAAAAAGAGAAGCGGCGCCGGAATATAACGGTGGTTGATTTTAAGGATGTTACGAAAAATATTTTTCAGGTTACTGATGAATGGCAGTATGCCAACGGCAGAGAAACAAACCGGGCAGACATCATGTTTCTTATTAATGGCATACCGGTTGCCATTGTTGAAACCAAAAGCGCCAAGAAGGCAAATGCTATTGAGGAGGCTTTGATTCAGATACGGGAATATCACAATGAAACACCGGAGATGCTTACTGCTCCGCAGGTGTTTGACATCACCCACTTAATTGACTTTTATTACGGCTCCACATGGAACCTTGAACGCAAGGATATCTTTAACTGGAAAGATGAAGAGAAGGGAAATTTTGAGAAAAAGGTTAAACACTTTTTTGACAGGGAACGGTTCCTGAAGATGTTGAAAGAGTGGATACTGTTTTATGTGAAGGATGATGAGCTGAAAAAAACAATTTTGCGACAGCATCAGACCCGGGCGGTTGAGAAGGTAGTGCAGCGGTGTGCTGATAGGGGCAAGAAGACCGGGCTAGTGTGGCATACCCAGGGGGCAGGGAAAACCTTTACCATGATTACTGCGGCGCGGCAGATTCTTACAAACAAGGAGGTTTTCGGTAAAGCAACGGTTATTCTGATGATTGACCGCAATGAGCTTGAAGGACAGCTTTCTGGATGGGTGGAGCGGATACTTGGTGAATTAAAATCATTTGATATTAGCATTGAACCTGCTACCAGCAAGGCACGTCTGAGGGAGTTACTTGTATCAGATTTCCGCGGGCTGATCATCTCCATGATTCATAAGTTTGAGAGAATCGATAAGGGTATCTGTACCAGGGATAATGTTATTGTGCTGGTGGATGAAGCGCACCGGTCTTTAGGAAGGGACCTCGGAAACTACATGGTAGGAGCTCTCCCCAATGCAACCCTGATTGGATTTACCGGCACCCCGATTGACAAAACAGCATACGGTAAGGGCACATTCAAGATTTTCGGTAAAGAGGACAAAACCGGCTATTTGGATAAATACTCTATCGCCGAGTCTATAGAAGACGGCACAACCCTTTCGCTCAATTATACGCTTGCGCCCAATGATATTCGTGTGCCTCGGGAGCAGCTCGAAAAAGAATTCCTTGAACTGATAGATGCTGAAGGGATCAGTGATGTTGAAGAACTGAACAAAATTCTTGATAAGGCAGTCAATCTCAAAACATTTTTAAAATCAGAAGACAGGATAAGAAAGGTTTCTGCCTTTGTTGCTCAGCATTTCAAGGAATCTATTGAACCTTTGGGTTATAAGGCATTTCTTGTAGCAGTTGACCGTGAGGCCTGCGCGCTGTATAAAGAGGAACTTGATAAGATTCTGCCTCCCGAATACACCTTACCGGTATACACTGCCACCCAACATGACAGTGAAAAATATCCTCTGGTGCATAAATACCAGCTCTCAGAGATTGAGGAAAAAAATGCCCGTAAGCTTTTCCCCAAACCGAAAACCATACCCAAGATATTTATTGTTACCGATAAACTCCTGACCGGTTTTGATGCCCCAATACTTTACGGCATGTATCTCGATAAGCCCATGAGAGATCATGTGCTGCTGCAGGCCATTGCGAGGGTAAATCGTCCCTATGAGGAGGAAGGCGACATCAAGAAACCCTGCGGGCTGGTGGTAGACTTTGTGGGGATATTTGAAAAACTGGAAAAGGCCCTCGCCTTTGATTCTGACGTGGTAAGCGGTGTTATCAAGAATCTTGACGTGCTTAAAGCACAATTTTTTGATCTCATGACCGGTGAAGCTCAGAAGTATCTTGCTCTGACCCGCGGCATGATTGATGACAAAGCAGTCGAGGCTGCAATAGATGCTTTTGTTGATCAAGAGGCAAGAGAAGAATTTTACAAGTTTTTCAAAGAGCTCGAAATGCTTTATGAAATATTATCCCCATCGCCTGATTTGCGAGATTATGTAGATGATTTTGGGAAGCTTTCTGTACTCTATCAGATTGTCCACAATGCCTTTAAAAAAAAGACCGTTTTATATAGTGATATCGCCAGAAAAACCGAGCTGCTGGTGCGGGAAAAGGTCACCACCTACGGGCTGAAGACCACAATGCCGGTAGTGAAGATTGACGAAAACACTCTTCATGCAATAAAGGATAGCGGTACATCAGACAAATCAAAGGTAATAAACCTGATAAACAGCATCGGCAAAACCGTCAACGATGAAGCAGAAGAAAACCCATACCTCAGGACAATAGGTGAGCGTGCTGAGCAGATTCAGGAAGCATTCGATGACCGGCAGATATCAACTAAACAAGCTCTAAAAAAAATCGAAGAGCTTATTCATGAGATTGTTGAAGCCCGGCGACAGCAGAAAGAAACAGACTTTGATATCAATACATTTACGATTTTCTGGATTCTCAAGCAAGAAAAGATAGAGAATCATAAAAAGATTGCACCGGCAGTTAACAGTGTGTTTGAACGATTCCCGGACTTTAAGGACAATCCAGCAGAGCTGCGAGAACTCAAGGCTGAACTTTACAAGCTGGTACTTCCCATTTTTGGAAAAGAACGCATGGTCGGGATAGTTGAAAAACTTTTGAAACTGAACCGCAAATGACACCGAAAAAAAGTAACCATAAAGAAAGGCTAAATAATTTTGATGAATTTAAGGCTGAAGTCAACCGATGGGTTGAAAAGATAAAAGTTAGACCCCGGCAGCTTAGAATTCAGACTATGAAAAAGAAGTGGGCATCCTGTTCTTCAAAAGGGTTGGTATGCTTCAGTACCGATCTTCTTAAAGAACCAATAGATTTTCAGAAATATGTGATAATTCACGAGCTGCTGCATTTACAGATTCCTAATCATGGCAGGCTATTTAAAAGTCTAATGAGTGCATACCTACCTGACTGGGGAAATATACTAAAACAACGGAACACTAAGTTAGAAAGAGAAATATAGACGTTGTGATACAATTTGCGAAGGAATGGGCTGTTGATTCACAAATCGCTTAGCGTTCCAAGAGGCTCTAAATAAAGGGATTTATCAGTATCTTAGGCTCTAATAAGCAATGTGGTGACGGGGAAGGTAAGGGTTTTATAATTGCAAACTATCATGCAAAGGGGTAAAATAAATAAAAAATCAATAAAGAGAGGTGAAGTACATGAATCTGAAAATGGCAGATGAAACCAAACTTAAAGAAATAGTAAAAGAAGCAGTAAAAGATGCTCTCGAAGATGAAATAATGAAGATGAGATTATTGTTTGCGCCGTATGTTTCCGATGAAGAACAGAAAGAGATTGAAAAGAGTTATGACAAACCCTCAAAAGAGATTGCAAGAACTTTGGTTTTAGAGGAATAACTGATGTGGAAAGTAGGTATAACAAACTTATTAATGGGAGGTGACATTATGTTAACGGTATCAAAATGGCTTTTCATAATAGCCGGTGCTTTATTTATCATAGAATCAATACTTATAATTGCCGGAGTCCGGACTCTCCTTTTTGGTTGGCCTCTGCCCTGTCCGGTAGCCTTCCTTCTTCTGGGTGCAGGGCTTCTTCTTTTTGCAATCGGCAGCAATGCCTTCAAAAAGGAGTAATGTTACTTATATCTCCTTTTGCCTGTTAAGATAAATAAAAAGAGGAATAAATATTAATGATTAACCTAATAATTCTATTCATATACAAGAGGAGGCCGAGATGCAAAAAAAGAGGCTATTGATGAACGTTTGTGTTTCTTTAGGTTTCATATTTTTGTTGAATGTATCTTCGCACGCTGGAAACGTGAGGGGGGTGACCGAGGACGTGATAAAGATTGGTGTAATAATCGATCTTACAGGTCCTACATCTAACATTGGCACGGTTGTAATTGAAGCTTATCGAAACTTTATACGGCATTTAAATGATCAGGGAGGGGTACACGGAAGGAAAATCAAGTTGACTGTGGAGGACGACCGTTATTCCATACCCGCGGGGATAGCTGCGTTTAAGAAACTCGTTTTTCGCGATCAGGTCCTCGCGATCATGGGACCGATGTCTACTGCGGAGACAAAAACGTTGCTTATGCAGATTGAAAGGAATAAGATGGTTATGCTGCCATGGGCCCCTGATGAGTCGGTAAGGGTCCCGTACAAGAGGTATGTATTTCCTGGGAACGGCTTCTATTCTGATGAATTCGGAATTCTCTTCAATCATATTATCAATGAATTGAAGGCTGTCAACCCCAAAATAGCCTTGTGCTATCCCGATGTGGAAGCTGGCAAGCTCATCAAAAAGCATGCGGAGGATTGGGCCAGCTTCTATCGTCTGAAGCTGCACATGGAGGTTATACCTCTAGGTCTTATTGATGTTACGTCTCAAATCCTGAGTATGAAGAGAGCCGAGGTAACCCATGTATTAATATTTCACGTCGCACCTGGTATAATCGGTATGCTTAAAGACATGAGAAAGTTTGGGTTGGACATACCTTCGTTCGGGTTATCCCCCGGGTGCACAGAAGACGTTGTCAGAATTGCAGGCAAAGCGTCTGGAAACTATAAAGCGACCGGTCAGCACAGCTCATGGTATGAGGATTATACTGCTGTGAAAAAGATGAGGGAAATAAGCTTGAAATATAACCCTGACGCCGAGAAAGCTTATGGATTCAAGCTGTATTCATTCGGGTGGCTTATAGCTACTATTTTGGAACAGGGGTTAAGGAGGGCAGGAAAAGATTTGGATGGGGAGAAACTGGCGGATGCGCTGGAGACCTTAAAGGATTTTGACACGGGTGGTTTGTCGAGCCCTGTTACCTATACTCCTACCATGCACCACGGGCTTAGGTATAATAAACTTTTCAGGGCTGATCCTGCAAGTGGCAGATTGGTACCTATAACTGATTGGGTGCTGCCACCCTCTAGAAAATGAACTGAATTTCTTATGTTAAATTTGCTATCAGGATTTATAAAGGCAGGACCGAATAACCCTGCCTTTTTTATTTCTAGGTATATTGGTTTAAATAATTATTTCAATCCTACTTCACAAAAGAAAAAAAGGATTAGGTAATTAACCTAACCCCCCCCTGAAATTACTTGGTGGTCCCAACGGGGATCGAACCCGTGTTTTCGGCGTGAGAGGCCGATGTCCTAGGCCACTAGACGATGGGACCATTCTCGATTTAAAAAGGTTTTTGTATATCCTGACAGATATATAGAACAAACAGAGTCAATAGTCAATTACTTATTGAGTATGGAAACAACCTTTTTCCCTATATCTGCAGGGTTAACCACGACATTTATTCCTGCATCTTCCCACGCCTTCATCTTCTCTGCTGCAGTTCCCTTACCACCTGATATTATAGCTCCGGCATGTCCCATCCTTTTGCCAGGGGGGGCAGTCTGACCGGCTATAAAACCAACTACAGGTTTACTCATCTCCTTTTTAACAAACTCTGCGGCTTCTTCCTCTGCATTCCCCCCTATCTCACCTATAATTGTAACCAGGTGGGTTTCGGGGTCAGCCTCAAATAATTCCAATATATCTACAAAAGTAGACCCTGCGATAGGGTCGCCCCCTATCCCAACTGACGTGGATTGTCCCACTCCCAGGTTCGTCAGCATATTAATTACTTCATAGGTCAATGTCCCACTGCGGGAGATAACACCTACATTTCCCTTTTTATGGATGAAGTTAGGCATAAACCCTATCTTACCAACATCAGGTGTCGTGATTCCGGGACAGTTTGGGCCGATAAGGTAAGAGCCCGTCCCTTTCAATGCCTTTTTTACCTTTACCATCTCCAGGGCAGGGATGCCTTCAGTCATACAAACTATCAGCTTAATACCAGCTTCTATTGCCTCCAGGATAGCATCGGGAGCAAAGGAAGCAGGGACATAAATACCAGAGGCATTTGCCCCTTCCTTCTCTACAGCATCGATAACCCTGTTGTAAATAGGGATACAGTCAAAGTCTGTTCCACCTTTTCCAGGGGTTACACCGGCTACCACTTTACTTCCGAAGCTAATTGCTTCCCTTGTATGGAAGCTTCCCTCGCCCCCTGTAATCCCCTGGACTAGTATTCTGCACTGTTCATTCAATAAAATACTCATCTAATCCCTCCTTGCTGCCTTCTATACGAGAGCTACTACCTTCTGGGCTGCTTCAAAAAGCCCCTCGGCTACTTCAAACTTAAGTTTTGATTCTTCAAGAAGTTTTCTGCCTTCCTCCACATTGGTACCCTGTAGCCTCACTACCATAGGTAAATTCAGGTTCATCTTTGAAGCAGCTTCTATTACTCCGCTGGCTACCCTGTCACATCGCAGAATCCCCCCAAATATATTTACAAGTATTGCCTTGACGTTTTTATCGGAAGTTAAAATCCTAAATGCCTTCTCAATCCTTTCAGCGGTAGCACCCCCTCCCACATCGAGGAAATTGGCAGGCTCGCCCCCTGCCAGTTTTATAAGGTCCATAGTTGCCATGGCAAGACCGGCCCCATTTACCATACAACCTACATTTCCATCCAATTTGATGTAATTGACCCCAGTATTTGATGCCTCTATCTCCAGTGGCTCTTCTTCATCTAAGTCCCTCAATCCTTTAATCTCCGGATGCCGGTACAGTCCATCATCATCAAAGTTCATCTTGGCATCCAGTGCCAACAGGTCTCCCCCCTTTGTCAAAACAAACGGGTTTATTTCTATCAGGGTCGCGTCCTTTTCCATAAAAATCCTATACAGCATCTCTATTATTTTAGATGCCTTAGAGACAATGGATTTGTCCATGCCCAGACCATATGCCAGTTTACGCCCCTGGAAGCTGCTAAAACTCCCGACCGGATTTGCCCCAACCTTGATAATCTTTTCCGGACTTTTGGAAGCAACCTCTTCGATCTCCATACCTCCTGCCTCAGAGGCCATTATCACTGGCTGTTCCTGATCCCTGGACCTATCGATCACGATGCCCAAATACAATTCCTTCTCTACATCCAATGCCTCTTCTACTAAAACCCTCTTCACCTTCTTTCCTTCCGGGCCTGTCTGGTGGGTAACAAGGTTCATCCCTATTATCTCCCTTGCCACCTTCTCTGCCTCCTGAGGGGAATCGGCAGTCTTAACTCCACCACCTTTCCCTCTGCCACCGGCATGAATCTGTGCCTTTATAACAACCTTTCTGCCTATTCTGTTTGCTATCTCCCTTACTTCCTCAGGGGTATCCGCCACATCTCCATCAGGTATTGGTATCCCGTATTCTACAAATATCCTCTTTGCTTGATATTCATGAATCTTCATTCTGTCTCCACCTCCGATATCCTATCTTGCATACTTTTTCATACCTTCAACATAAAGATTATTGCCGTATATGTCCTGGGCTACTATTGCAGGAAAGTTTTCTACTTCCAATCTTCTGACAGCCTCTGGGCCCAAATCCTCATAGGCTATCACTTCAGTCTTTTTTATTGATTTAGCAAGAAGTGCACCTGCCCCTCCTATTGCAGCGAAATACACACACTTATATTTCTTCATTGCTTCCACAACTTCTTGAGACCTTGCCCCTTTCCCAATCATTCCCTTTAATCCTTTGGCTATTAAATAGGGCGAGTATGCATCCATTCGGTAACTGGTAGTAGGGCCAGCGGAACCGATTACCTGTCCTGGCTTGGGAGGGGTCGGGCCTACGAAATAAATAATCTGGCCCGATATATCAAAAGGAAGCTCTTTGCCTTCATTAATAAGGTTAACCAACCTTTTGTGGGCAGCATCTCTGCCTGTGTATATAACCCCGTTTATTAAAATCTCATCCCCTATCTTCAGATTCTCGACGTCTTGATCTGATAGAGGAGTAGAGATATTTATTGGCTTAGCCATGATAAATAACCCCTTTTCTCTCTGTAATCCACTAGATGATAATTTCCTTATGCCTGCTGGCGTGGCAATTAATATTGACAGCCAGGGGCAGACTGGCTATATGGCAGGGATGCATCTCGATATGAACAGCGAGTGCCGTTGTCCTCCCACCCAACCCCATGGGACCGACTCCCAAGTCATTTATTCTGTTTAATATATCCTTTTCAAGTCCTGCCAATTCCGTATCAGGATTAGAACTTCCTACATGCCTTAACAATGCCTTCTTAGCCAGTAGAGCGGCATACTCAAATGTTCCACCGATCCCTATCCCCACAATAATTGGTGGACATGGATTACCACCCGACTCTTTTACTCTAGTCACAACAAAATCTATAATACCTTCAATACCATCCGAGGGTTTAAGCATGGTTACCCGGCTCATGTTCTCACTTCCACCGCCTTTAGGGGCCACTATTATCTTAAGCTTTTCTCCCCGGACTAAATCAATATGGATAATCGGAGGAGTATTATCACCGGTATTCTTTCTGGTGAAGGGATGACATATGGATTTTCTGAGATATCCCTCTCCATAGCCCTGTCTAATACCCTCAGCAACAGCTTCTTTCAAACTTCCCCCTGAAATCCTGACATCTTCCCCCAACTCAATAAATACAACACCAAACCCTGTGTCCTGACATATGGGAACCTTTTCATCCCGGGCTATCTCTGCATTCTTTTGGAGCTGTTCAAGAATACTAACTCCAAGGGGAGATTCTTCAACATCTTTTGCCTTTTGAAAGGCCAGCGATACATCTTCTGGAAGATCGTAGTTTGCTTCCATGCAGAGCTCTTTTACTTTCTCAGTTATGTAACTTGCTTCAATCTCTCTCATTCTTTCCTCATAGCCAGGTTAGTTGTCTCGTCCGCCAGAGACAAACCAGATACGGACAGAATTCATAAGTCAGTATGATACCGCCTGTTTCAAGCAGGCAAGCACCAAATCTCCGGCAACTCAATTCCATAATAATGAGTGAATATTCATTCAGACTATTTAGCACAGGATTCCTGATATTGTCAAGCAATTTTGGGTAATCAAAGCCCATCCTCTTGACATTTCCTACATGGAAGAATATATTAAATTAAAGACAAAAGCATTTATTGGGGTGAAACAGATGGCAGAAATAAAAAGCACGTTGGAACTTGTCATGGAAAAAGCCAAAAAGATAGAAGTGTCACCGGAAGAAAAAGAACAGCTAAAAAGAGGGGAATATGTATCAAATGCTAAAGGGATGTTAAACCGATACCTTAACGGAGATTTAAATATTAAAGGCTTGATAAAAGAACTGGCTGGTTATGATGGAAATGCAAGGGATACAATAGTTGGTGCCCTATTGTCCGGATTAGCTGACACTATCGATATATCCATTGATAATAAAAGGGCGCTTGAGGCGATAGATACTCTAAAACAGAATAGGGTTAAACCTACGCTGGATAGGATAAATAAACTCTGCAAGGATTTTAATGAGGAGAAGGGAACTCGTTATAAAAAGATAGAAAAAGAGATAGGAAAAAGGCTTGATGGAATGGGTATATCAGGAACTGCGGTTCAGCCTGTAGTGGATTATGATGAAAGATGGTATCATGCCCTCGCTAGCCTGTCTTCAGAATATGAAGACAGGTTAGTTAAACTCAAAGGTGAACTGTTAGATTTAGATGCCAATTGATTTAAATTACAAATAGGCAAATATAGCCTTTTTTATAAAATCGAAATTCTGGATCACCTCATTTTTCCCTACAATTATATCTCCATGGCCAGGCAGTAAGTATTCCACATCCAGTCTCGACAACCTTTCTATACTCTCTTTTAGCAGCCTTCCGTCACATCCAGGGAAATCCGTTCTTCCCACACCCTGATTAAACACTACATCCCCGGTTATAAGTGCCTTCTTTTCATGCCAGTAGATAGATATAGACCCAGGAGAATGTCCAGGGGTATGGTATATTTGAAGCTCGTTCTTACCCAATACCAGATTCCCTTCTTTTAGATAGAAATCTATCTTAAAGTCAGGCAGCTCCATTCCAAACATCCTGTAAAACCTTCCACCTACCTCCCTGAGAAACCTATCTTCTTCTTTATGGATTGCCATCATCGCCCCATTATTGGTAAAAATCTGGTTTCCTTCGAAATGGTCCGGATGGGCATGGGTACTGATCACCAGTTTTATCCCGTGGGGGTCAATACCATCCCCTTCCATAAGAGAACATAAGTTACTTACACGGTGTTTATGACCAGTATCAACAACAGTAGGTATTTTACCCCCAAGGTAGTAGCTATTGCAGTTGTTTTCCATCATACTAGTCCACGGATAGTAATAAAGATCATCTTCAAGTTTCATTATTTATTCTCCAACCTTACCCTCTAATAAACGCTCGTAAAAACCGTCCTGAAAACTTTTTTACTATAGGGCATGAAGTCTAAAAAATCAATTACATAATGCAGTTCCGTTTGCCCGTTTCTAAAGAAAATTAATTGACTTTTCCCACTGACTACACTAAATATACAAATTATCGGCTACGAACAGATAAAACTTTTAGGAGGTTCTTATGACTATGCCCGGGGAAGACAGCAAAAGATACCAACATTTTTTAAAGGAATTAACTGAGCACTTTGAGGATAAAGAGAGCCCAGATATAGTTGAATCGGTTGGTGAGAGAATTAAAAAGATAAGAGAAACAGAAGGAATCTCCCTTGAAGAACTTTCAGTCAAAACAGGGTTCCCTGTCGATTTGCTATCAGAAATTGAAAATCAAACTGTTTCCCCGCAGATTGGAACTATCATAAAACTTGCCAAATCCCTGAAAACAGTCTTTGGGACACTCACTGCAGAAGAAGGAGAAAAAACCTATTCAATAGTACGGCATGGCGAAAGGAAGGTAGTTTCCAGATCGGCATCACAAAAAGGACACAATTACACCTATATGTCCCTTGCCTCTGATGTAAAAGGCAGACATATGGAATCCTTCATTGTAAAGCTGGAACCAGAAACCCAGGATCAAGAATTATCGGCACATGATGGAGAGGAGTTTATATTCGTCATTGATGGAGAAATGAAGGCACGTGTGGGGGAAAAAGTGGAAATCTTATCTACCGGGGACACCATTTATTATCTCTCAAGCATTCCCCATTTAGTAACCTCAAATAGAAAAGAGCCGACCTATATTCTCGCAGTTATTTATACGGGCTCTGATTGAAAGTAAGCGCTTAACCATAAGCGGTTAGTAGTAAGCCTTTAAATGAATTCTATGAGTATCAGTCTGTTCTTAATCGCCTCGGTTGTGAATCTCTCATATTTAACTATGTTTAGAGTTTTAACGTCCTTCAAGTTATACCTTTTTACTATGTTCTGGATTGACGCTGATTGCTTATCTAAAGTAGTCCATCCTGAAAAATGAAAAATTTCCTTTGGAGCGAACATGAGCAGGATTTTTGGGGAACCCACCTTGACGAAGCGGAAGATAAGTCCGCCTTTGGCGGATTTGATCCGCCAAAGGCGGAGAGTTCCTGAAAATGCCTGAAGCAAGTCATAGATGGGTCAAAAAACCTGCACCAGAGAGCGGAAAAGGGAATTTTTCAGTGTGAACTAAAAAATACAAGAGGTCTTTATGGAAAGAGAGTATTCTGACTATCCCGTTCTGGGGGTTGGAGGTATAGTGTTTTTAGATGACAGGGTAGTATTGGTAAAGAGAGGCAAAGAACCAGGCTACAGAACATGGAGCATTCCAGGTGGTACAGTTAAGTTAGGGGAGACCATGAAGGACGCCGCCAAAAGGGAGATTTATGAAGAAACAGAATTGAAGGTAGATACCCTTGAAATTGTAAAGATTGTGGATCCAATAATCAGGGATGAGAATAATCGCATATTGTTCCATTTCGTTCTTGTAGACTTTCTTTGTAAATACAAGTCTGGAAAACTAAGGGCTGACTCCGATGCCCTTGATGCTCGAGCTGTCCCCATACCTGAACTTCCAGGCTATGGTTTACCTGAGGCTACCTTGGAGGTAATAGATAAGGCATTGTATTTGTTAAAGAAAGGGGCAAGTAAAGCCTAAAGGGGCTCTTAACACTATTAGTTGATCCTGAAAAATGAAAAATCACTGAGAGTGATGTTCACTATGAGTCCTTCCTAATGTATGAAAATTATCTATGGTAAAAAAAAAGGTGCCTATTTTATTAGAGGGTTCACCCTTTTCCTTACCCTCTTATCCTTGACAGGCTTCCCAGCCTGTCTAAGAGAACCGAAATCAGATAGAAACATCCTTGTCATAGGTCTTGAGAGCAGTCCCACTAACCTTGACCCCAGGTATGCCACTGATGCAAATTCCTACCGTTTAACCCAGGTCCTATTTAATCCTCTCTTTAAACTAGACCCTCATTTTAATCCTGTGCCGGATATAGTTAAAAGATGGTATAACCCCAATGACACCACATATATATTTCATTTAAGAGAGGGAGTTCAGTTTCATGACGGTTCAGAGCTTATCTCAAAAGACGTAAAATACACCTTCGATACAATTCTTAATCCTTCTTTCAAATCACCCCATATGGGTGCTTTTGAAAAGATTAAGTCAATAGAGACCCTGGATAGATATACAGTAAAATTTATACTTAAGGAGCCGTTTGCCCCTTTCTTAATAAACCTGGCAATTATGGGGATTGTTCCAGAGCATGCTGCCCAGAAATCCTCAGACAGGTTTAGTAATCAACCAATCGGAACCGGTCCTTTTAAACTGACAGAATTTCTTCCTGATGAAAAAATAGTACTGAAGGCGAATACCGATTACTTTGAGGGTAAGCCCAGGTTGAGCGGGATAGTTTTCAAGATAGTACCCGATAGTACAGTCAGGTTACTGGAATTGAGCCAGGGGGGTATCCATCTTTTACAGAACGACATCCCCCCGGATTTATTCCCCTTTTTGGAGAAAAGGGACAATTTAAAGATTGTCAAAGAGGAAGGAACTACCTATTCCTACCTCGGATTCAATCTAAAAGACCCTGTTTTGAAGAATATAAAGGTCAGAGAGGCTATTGCCCATGCTATAGACAGGGAGTCAATAATAAGGTATATATTAAAGGGACTTGTTACCTCCGCCAGTGGAACTCTTTCTCCCCATAATTGGGCATATGAGGGAAACGTTAAGATATTTGAATACAACAAAACAAAGACATTAAGACTGCTGAATGAGGCAGGGTTTAAAGACCCTGATGGCGATGGCCCGGAGACAAGGTTTAAATTGACATTCAAGACATCCACTGACCGGCTTAGAAAAAGGATAGCGGAGATTATCCAACAGCAACTGAGAGTTGTTGGGATCGGCATAGAAATTATGAGTTATGAATGGGGGACCCTCTATTCAGACATAAAGTCAGGGAACTTTCAAATGTATAGCCTTTCATGGGTTGGTATTACCGATCCTGACATGCTGTACTATATCTTTCATTCTTCCAGCATCCCTCCTAACGGTGCAAATCGTGGAGGATATATAAACCAAAGGCTGGACAAACTAACCGGAAAGGGCAGAGTTATACTGGATATCTCCAGGAGAAAGAGGGTTTACAGTGAGGTACAGAAGATACTGGCAGAAGACCTTCCCTATGTGAGTCTCTGGTATACCACCAATGTAGCGGTTATGAATAAGTCAGTTCATGGTTTTGTGGTGTATCCAGCAGGAGATTTTATCTCCCTGAAGGATGTGTGGATGGACAATTAGAAAAATTTGCGATTTACGATTCACGACTCTATTATGGCTTTTATAATAAAACGCTTAACACTGCTTTTTCCCGTCGTATTTGGGGTGCTTACCCTGGTCTTCCTACTCATCCATCTGATTCCCGGAGACCCTGTTGATCTTATGCTGGGAGAGAATGCCCAGATTTCTGACAAGGAAACATTGAGGAAAGAACTCCGGCTTGATGAGCCCTTGGGGAAGCAGTACCTTCTCTTCGCAGGGGGTGTTATAACAGGCAATTTCGGCAACTCACTCCACAGCAGAAAACCAGTTATAGAGCTAATTCTAAATAGGTACCCTGCAACCATAAAACTTACTATTGCAGCCATGATAATGGCATTGCTCATATCCCTGCCAGCCGGGATTTACTCTGCCCTCAGGCAATATTCCTTTATGGACAATTGTTCTATGTTCTTTGCACTCCTGGGGGTATCCATGCCTAATTTCTGGTTAGGCCCGATGCTAATGATTGTCTTCTCTGTTAATATGGGCTGGTTTCCAATCTCCGGGGATGAGGGCATTTACAGCATTGTACTCCCTGCCATCACACTGGGCACAGGAATGGCTGCAATACTCTCCAGAATGGTTAGAGCAAGCATGCTGGAGGTAATCAGCCAGGAGTATATTATTACTGCCAGAGCTAAAGGGTTATCGGAGGTAAGGATTATACTCAAGCATGCACTTAAAAATGCGCTGGTACCTGTTATAACGATAGTTGGATTGCAGTTTGGTGCCCTCCTGGCCGGCGCAATCATTACTGAGACTATCTTTTCCTGGCCCGGGATAGGCAGGCTTCTCATCCAGGCCATAAATACCAGGGATTATCCCCTGATACAGGGGTGCGTATTGTTAATATCCATCAGCTATGTCTTGATAAACCTCATAACGGACATTGCGTATTCCTATATTGACCCCAGGATTAAATTGAAATAATAGACTGATCGGTAATATGCTTAAAAATAAACTCGCTATAGCAGGATTATTTATAATTGGCATACTGATATTTGTGGCTATACTTGCCCCTTATTTAGCCCCTTTCAGTCCCTTTGAGCAGAATCTGAGGGGTGGGTTAAATCCACCAAGTCAGGAACATCCCCTTGGACAGGACAAACTGGGAAGGGATAATCTGAGCAGGATAATCTATGGTTCGAGAATCTCAGTCTACGTGGGGCTGGCTGTAGTGGGGATATCACTCCTGGTAGGGCTATTCATAGGGTCTTTAGCCGGCTATAATGGGGGCTGGATAGACGAGTTATTCATGAGGATCGTTGATATCCTCTTAGCGTTCCCTGGTATTCTTTTGGCAATTGCCCTGACAGCAGTCCTGGGGCCAAGCCTCAATAATGTGATACTGGCTTTATCCGTAACAGGATGGGTTGGTTATGCCAGAATTGTAAGGGGACAGATACTTACCATAAAGGAGCAAGAGTACATAGTTGCCGCCAGGGCATTGGGAGCAAAGCCCCCCAGGATAATAATGCACCATATCCTCCCTAATATCCTTTCACCTTTGATCGTAGAGACTACCTTTGGAATGGCGGCAGTAATCCTCGCTGAGGCAAGCCTTAGCTTTTTAGGATTGGGGGCTCAGCCACCCACCCCAAGCTGGGGGAGCATGTTGAATGAAGGGGTACAATTCCTGCTGGTAGCCCCTCATATGACCACATTTCCAGGATTGGCTATTATGATAACGGTACTGGGTTTTAATTTTCTTGGAGATGGATTAAGAGACACACTGGATGTGAGAAAGAACTAAGGAGGGAAACTGGTGCTAAAAGACAGGGTTGGTCAGATGTTCATGTTCGGCTTCGATGACTGCATAGTATCCAAAGATCTGAGGGAAATGGTTCAACTTTATCAGATTGGCGGTGTAATTCTATTTTCCAGAAACTACAGAGACCCCATACAACTGATGAATTTATGTAATGATCTCAAGAGTCTTTCACCAGATATCCCTTTATTTATATCAATAGACCAGGAGGGAGGAAGGGTAACCAGATTGAAAGAGCCTTTCACTCAACTACCACCTGCAGGCGTCCTGGGAAAGGTATTTGAGAAAGAGTTGAAGGAAATCAAAATAGAGGGAAAAAGCTTTAAAAAACATTCCTATGAGAGGTATAAGACTGTTAAGCTAGTCCGCAACCTTGGCAGAATTTTAGCGAGGGAAATACGGTCTGTAGGAATAAATATGGACCTTGCTCCTGTCCTGGACGTCAATACAAACTCCAATAATCCTGTGATAGGAGATCGCTCTTTTAGTGCCAACCCCTCTTTAGTCGCAATCCTTGGTAATGCCTTTATAAAAGGGCTTCAGGAAAATGGAGTAATAGCCACAGGCAAACACTTCCCGGGCCACGGTGATACAGACCTGGATTCCCATAAACAACTACCCGTGGTTAGACATGATGTGAAGAGACTGGAAGAAACAGAATTAAAACCCTTTATGGAATCTATAGGAAGGGGTTTAGAGGCGATAATGACTGCACATGTCCTTTACCCTGCATGGGACATTTCAATGCCTGCCACTCTCTCTGAGAGGATATTAAAAGGTCTGTTAAGAAAGAAACTGGGGTTTAGAGGGTTGATTATAAGCGACGATATGGAAATGGGTGCTATAGCTGAAAACTATTCTATTGGAGAGGCTACAGTAAATGCTATAAAGGCAGGGGTAGATATTATCCTCATTGGGAATAATCTGGAGAAACAAAAAAAGGCTGTTCACTCTACCCTTGAGGCGATAGATGAAGGAAAATTGTCTGAAGCAGGAATCGAAGAATCCATAAAGCGTATAATAAAGGTTAAAAATAAATACCTCCTCCCATACCATCCCGCAAATTACGATGATGTGAAAGCCATGGTTGGATGCAGAGAACATAAAGAGGTTGTTGATAAAATTTTATACTCTCCAAACAATTGCTACAGAACAATAAAAATTTAGTGCTTGATTTTTATATTTATTTATTCTAGCATAGAAAACATAACCTGTTAGGAAGCCAAAGAGTTTTTTATTTTTTAACCTCAGAACTTCCTAGTATCCTGAGGATTTTTTATTTTTGTCTTATTGTATAAAATACAGGGGGAAATATAAGCTATAAGTTTCAACCATCGTTTAACTGGCAAGACTTTATACTTCCATGCAGGTAGGAATATCCAGAGTTTTGCTATGGGAAAGGAAGTTTAATGTCCATTACTGTAGAAGTTAAGGGAGATATTGAAAAGGCCATTAAAGTACTCAAGAAAAGGATGCAACTGGAAGGTGTGCAAAAGGAACTCAAACATCGACGATTTTATGAGAAACCCAGCGTCAAAAAGAAACGGAAAAGACTTGAGGCTGCTCGAAGAAGACGTAAAGCCACCCGCCGGTCTTCATAAATGGGTACAACAAAATCTATACTGGCTATGTATAGGGCTTCGAAACTTGGGTCTAATTCTTAGAAATCTAAGATCTTTTTTTACAACTTTTAATAAACGTCTCAAAAAGTCTCTTGAATCTTTCCTCCTTCTGGTAGAGAGCCTCGGGATGCCATTGAACCCCTAAGACAAACCGGTGACTTTCACTCTCTATCCCTTCTATAATCCCATCAGGGGCTTTTGCATTGAAGACAAACCCCTTCCCTACTTCCTTTATGGACTGATGATGGGTACTGTTTACTTCTAAAGTTTCACACTCCAGGATGGAGTACAATTTTGTGTCAGGCTCTATAATTACTGAATGGTGCGTTTCTGATTTCGGCATCTTCTGCTGATGGTTAGAAGCCCCCTTTACCTGTACCTCTATGTCTTGATAGAGACTGCCACCACCTGCTACATTTAACAACTGTTCACCACCACAGATACCCAATACAGACATATCTGTTCTCAATGCAATCCTGGCAATCTCCATCTCGAAGCTGGTTCTTTTATTATTTAACTCTCCAATTTTATCAATAATATCTTCTCCATAGAAGACAGGATTTATATCAAAATTTCCCCCTGTTATGAGCAGGCCATCAATCCTCTCTGCAAGCTTCTCTATTACCTTAGCATCCGAACTGTAAGGCAGGATTACAGGTATCCCTCCTGCTTCTCTAACCGCTGAGATATAATTTTCTCCTATAAAATACGCCGGTCCTTTGAATATATCTCCCCCTTTATGGTAATCCGAGGTAACTCCAATAAGGGGCTGCCATTTGCTCATGTCTTTCTCAATACCCTCCCATTCTTACACCCTGTATGCTCACCTTTCTTTACAGCAATATTCCCATTAACTATAACATACTCAATCCCTTCAGGATACTGGACAGGTTCAGAAAAGGTAGCCTTGTCTACTATCGTATCCGGATTGAATATCACCAGATCAGCATAAAACCCCTCCCTTAACTCACCCCTTTTTTGAATACCCAGCTTTCTGCATGGATCGGATGTCATCTTCTTCACTGCTGTCGGCAAGTCCATAATTTTTTTCTCTCTTACATATACACCCAATACCCTTGGAAAGGTTCCAAATGCCCTGGGATGAGGGCTGCCCTCTGCCAGAGGACCATAATCGGCACGGCAGGCAGCATCTGACCCTATCATAATGTATGGTTTCCTGTATATCTTTACCAGGTTTTCCTCAGACATGGTAAAATAGTTGGCAGAAACGTTCATCTCTTCCTCTATCAGGACATCCATAGTGAAATCAAAAGGCTCTTTTCCAGCCATACCTGCAGCGTCAGCAATACTCATACCTTGATACTTATTATTCTTATCTGATACTACTGTGGATATTACGATCGTCTTCCAATAATCCGGTTCAGGGTGTTTTTTTACTATCTCATTCTCTATTTTCTCCCTTACTGCCTGATCTTTTAACCTGCTGATTCTGGTTTCCTTGTCCCCCTCAGTTGTCCAGTCAGGAAGTATAGCCTGAAGCCCTGTATTTGAAGCGATGTATGGATAACGATCACAGGTTACATCCAGTCCCTCATCTATGGCACTTTCTATAACCTTAAACATCCTGTCCAGTTTATTCCAATTCCTTTCCCTGGAAGTCTTTAAGTGGGATATCTGAAGGGGAACATCGGCTTTTCTCGCTACCTCAATCACCTCATTAATAGCCTCTACCACCATGTCATCCTCACTCCGCATATGGGTTGTAAACACCCCTTTATACCTTTTTACCACATTGTTCAGGGCAACTATTTCAGCTATTTCAGAGAAACATGCCGGGGAATAGATAAGACCTGTTGAGAGGCCAAAGGCACCCTCTTTCATACCCTTCTCCACAGCAATACACATATCTTCTAACTCTTTTTTACCAGGGTTTCTGTTCTCTTTGCCCATTACCGAAGCACGGATGGTATTGTGGCCTAGAAGGATGGCAAAATTCATGGAAATACCAATTCTTTTAAGTAACTCGCTGTATTCCTGAACAGTATACCAGTTTAAATCCAGGGAAAACTGTTTCTGGTATTCAACCTTCCTTTCCTGTGCCTCTTCTCCAAAGATTGGAGCTGCTGAATAGCCACAGTTCCCCCCGATCTCTGTGGTTACCCCCTGACGAACCTTGCTCTCTGCCTGCGGGTTTACCAAAAGAAAATAGTCGGAATGACCGTGAATATCTACAAATCCAGGAGATACAACCATACCCCCTGCATCAATAATCGTTTTACCTGAAAGGGAATTGCCAGAGTCTATCTTTAAAATCATGTCACCCTTTATTCCAATACTCCCCCTGTAGGGCAATCTACCGGAACCATCTATTATATTCCCATTAGAGATCACTATATCAAACATAAAAGGACCCCTAACACTTTGTATTTTAATTGATATATTCCGCTGTCTTCATTTATTGAGTGCTAAACGATTAGATCAAACAATAAAGAATTACATTTTTGTTGTCAATAAATAGTGCGTGAACGACGTGCCATTACACCCGATACGGCTCTCAGATTGGCACGCTACTTTGGAACAACACCGCAGTTCTGGCTGAACATACAAACCAGTTACGATTTAAAAATTACTGCACAAGAGGTGGGTTCAAAGATTGCGAAAGAGGTTCATACTCGGCTTGCCGTCTAGCCTTGATAACAAGGTATTTAAGGTAAAAAGGAGCTTAAAAGGAGAAATAACGACTTAAAGCTCCTTCATAAATATCATCTTATGGTCACCCTCTCTATAAAAATCGTCAAGTACACACACAAGTTGATAGCCGTGCTTTTCATAAAAAGCTCTTGCAGCCTTGTAGGGAGGGGATGAAGATGTGTCTACATAAACGCGCCTCGCTCCTTTCTTCCTAAGATTTGCCTCCATAAATTCCAGAAGTTTTCCTCCAATTCCTTGTCTGGATGCCATTTTATCCACAGCAATCCAATAGAGATCATACCCGTCCTGTGTCATAGGAATAGGGCCGAAGCATATATACCCTTTTGGTAAGTCAGAGGCATCAACAGCAGAAAAGATATGGTAATCGCTTTTTTCCGGATGGCGAAGGGCATCATCGATTACCTCCGCAGCCACCTGAATCTCCATTTCATTGAAGGTTTTTGTGCCTTCTATGAGACTTAATATCTCAGATCTATCCTGAAAGACAAGGGGTCTGATAAACATATTTTGGTGCCCTTTCGGTCATAAAGTCTAAAAGATCTTTTATAAAATCAGAATATGTCATCCCGGCTTTATCAATGGCTGCCGCAAAGCCAGCGTCCGGACTCAGGCATGGATTAGCATTGACCTCAAGGACATATGTTTTACCTTTACTATCGACCCTTATGTCGATCCGGCCATAATCCCTTAGCATGAAAACACGGAAACAACCAAGGGCAACTTTCTCTATTTTGCTCATCAGACCATGGGGAAGCACCTCCGGGAATCTTCTGGGTGTATTGTGGTATTCGAAGGATTCAATATCCCATTTGGCATGGTAACCTACAATTGAATACAGGCTTTCAGGAAAATTTGAAAAATCGATCTCTGCAATGGGAAGCACCCGTGCTAAAGGATAACCTAAAAGGGAGACGTTGAACTCTCTTCCCTCGATGTATTCCTCTACCAGAACTGGTCCGAAACGCTCGTAAAATTCTGGAAGTCCTTTCCGCAGTTGACCTTCATCTGCAAATATCGAATCCTGGTCGATACCAATACTGGCTTCCTGGAACCTCGGTTTCACAATAACAGGATATCTCAGGGTATGAGGAAAGAAGGAGGTCATACTGTCGTAAAACCTGTATATCGGGGTTCTTATCCCCTCTGCTTTGAGCAATTGTTTTGTCAATAGCTTGTCGGCTGTAAGCATCAGTGCTATGGAAGGCGATCCCGAAAAGGGTATTCCAATTAGCTCCATGACCGATGCAGGATGGCCAGCAAATCGAGGATCCTCGTCAACGGTCTCGCATAGATTGAAAATCATCCCTATCTCTTCTTTATACACCCTTTGGATAAATAGCCCTACATCCTTTGTGAAAGGGATGCGAACAGATGAAATGCCAGTATTCCCGAGGGCAGTTTCTACAGCCTCCACCTGAGATAGGACATCCAGGGATGCCTCTGAAAAGGGATGCCCTGTTAAAACCGGTTCGTTATATGCAATGCCAATTGCCCTTCTCTCTACAGTCATATCTTACCTTGATTGGGTAGGGGCACAGTGCACCGTGCCCCTGCTTGAATACCGATCAACAGCAGAGGCAAGGATCGCCTCTATGAGTTCCGTGTAGCTCATTCCCACCTGACTGGCTATAATGCAAAGATCCGAATGCGTAGGATGTAACCCTGCCAATGGATTGATCTCTAAAAAACAGGGGTTGCCGAATTCATCACAACGGATATCAACCCTTCCGGCATCACGGCATCCCAAAGTCTGATACGCCTTCAGGGAGATAGTCTCTATCTGTTGCCTTATTTCCACTCGAGTCATTTCACCAGGAACATATGTAACCCGATTCTCGCATTCCTCCTTGGCAATCCGGGTGTAGATATTCCTCTGGTTCTTGTCACGAACAACCACCTGCATCATGCCCAAAACCCTGGCATTCCTCCCTGTCCCCAGAATTCCCACTGTATACTCCTTACCGGGAAGGTAGCGCTCCACCAGGACTGGCTGACGATAAAGGGAAAGAAGCCTTGAAGCCTCTCGATGAAGGGAATCGAAATCCTTGACCAGACACCTGGAGTCGATCCCTTTTGCCGTTCCCTCGTATGCCGGCTTGATGAATAGAGGAAATGGCAAATTGCCATTAACCTCCGCAATTTCTTCAACCAGGTAGGAATCTGGTGTAGGAATTCCTTCACTTTTTATAATCGCCTTCGTCATACCTTTGTGTAGAGACAGGGCAAGGGTCAAAGGGTCGGAGAAGGTATAGGGAACATGAAATGCCTCCAGTATAGCAGGAATCTGAGCCTCCCTGGAACGGCCCTCCATACCCTCAGCGATGTTGAAGACCATGTCCAGTTCAAAAGTCGGCAAAAAGTGAAGGAGGCTCTTTATATCGCCGATCAGCACCACATCATGACCAAGGGATTCCAGGGTTGTCTTAATAGCCTCGATAGTCTCTTCCGAATCGAATTCCACATAACGATCCGGGGGTTCGGAAGCATCAAGTTCATAGCTTTTCCTGAGATTAAAAGTAAGCGCAATCTTCATAATTCCCCACATGGTCAGATGTACTGTCTGTTCCGGTTTCTTCTTCTCCTGTCGCAAAGGGATACGAGTAAACATTATTATGATAATTCCTTAGCACCAGGGTATCCTTGTCTTTTCGCAGGAGATAGTTGGGAAGGAGAGGAATCTTTCCCCCTCCCCCTGGAACATCCACAACAAAAGTCGGCACACAAAGCCCTGATGTGTGCCCCCTCAGGGCTTCTATAATCTCAAGCCCCTTATCAATTGGGGTTCGGAAGTGCCCTGTACCCTGTGTCAAATCTGCCTGGTAAAGATAATAGGGTCTAACCCTGATGCGTAATAGTTTTTGCATGAGCCGCTTCATAATGGCTGCATTGTCGTTAACACCTCGAAGGAGAACAGTCTGGCACCCCAGAGGGATCCCTGCATCAGCAAGACGTCCACAGGCATTTGCAGCCTCAGTAGTAATCTCAATGGGGTGGTTGAAGTGGGTATTAATGTAAAGAGGATGATATTTCTTAAGCATATTGACCAGTCTTGGCGTAATCCTCTGGGGAAGAGTGCAGGGAACCCTTGTTCCAATTCGTATGATCTCCACATGTGGAATCTGCCTTAGTGCCTTTAATATACGTTCTATAGACTTATCTTGAAGCAATAGGGGGTCACCTCCTGAAAGGAGAACGTCTCTCACCTCTCTGTGTCTCCCGATGTATTCGATACCCAGGGCAATAGTCTCTTCCGTCACTGTCAGGGACCGTCCAACCTTCCGCTTCCTTGTACAGAAACGGCAATACATAGCGCATTGGCTGGAAACGAGAAACAAAACCCTGTCCGGATACCTATGGGTTATGTTGGGGACAGGACTCTGTTCTTCTTCTTTCAGGGGATCCTCAAGACCAAGGGGGTCGTGGAGTTCTCTGAAATCAGGAATTGCCTGGAGCCATATGGGATCATTAGTCTCCTTGATAAGCCCTAAATAATAGGGATTGATACGCATGGGATAACGGCGAATAACATCGTGGACTGTGATGGCATCCATACACAGTTGTCTCGGCAGGTCTACCGCCTTGGTAATACTTCGTGCCAGAAGGTGCCTCCATGAATCATCATCTTCCTCTCTGTTGAAGACAAGCCTTAGATTTGACCTCGATTCAATCTTTTTCCTGGCTACACCTTGAACCTCCCCGGCGGAACCGGGAGGTTCTTCCTCTGGGATACTCTCTTCCTCCTTTTCTAGAAAAGAAGGATTGCCACTGCTTTGCAGTGTAAAACCCTTTATGCCCTTAATTATTTGTTCTGCCACTATAAGAACCCTCCTCTTGTTTTCATAATTTTAATCCTTCCCTATGCCCTAAAAAGTGCCATTACTATAAGAGCTTTGGAAAATATATATTTCGTAAAAACATTCTTTTTCCAAAGCTCTCCATGAGGCACTAAAATTATTGGTGGGCGATACTGGGTTCGAACCAGTGACTTCTACCGTGTGAAGGTAGCACTCTCCCGCTGAGTTAATCGCCCACATATACCTACAAATTAATCACTATCTACATAAACAACTAAATTTTGTCAAATAAAAAATCCGATGTTATTTCACTAATTATCTAGGACTTTTTTGATTTATAGCAAGAAAATCGAAAAAGTCAAGACAAAAATACAATATATGGTAGAAATCTTGCAGTTTGCCACAATATATAGATAATAAATTTGACGGCTTCGTAAAAAATCCATCTGTACGCCTGAGGCGGATTCCGCTGCATCCTCAGTCATTGCAGCATACAGGTAAGTACGCTTCATTCCTTCGGATTTGCGCGCCTTGCATCTGGTCCGCCTCTGGCGGATTACTATGCCGTCTGATTTTTGACTTTTTGCGACTTAACCAAATTTCGGTGAAGGAGACAACGATCTTTAGGTTACCCCTTCTTTCTTGCTGTTTTAGGTTGTTATGGTAGCAAAATGGTAGCAGAAAAAATACTGGATTTTACCTGATAATTGAGGTATGATTTTTACGAGGAAAAGGGATTAATTGGTATTGAATTATTTTGGAATCCGTATATTATATGTTATGGTTTCAGAATCAAAGGTGCTCCACTATGTCTATCATTAAATTTGATCGCAAGGTAGGAAAACAAATTAAAATAAACAAAAGAGCAGAATTCACTTTTCCCAATAAAGATGGAAAAGAAATTGAGAGCAATAATATCTTTCCTCAGCAATATAAACTAATTATATGTCAAAAAATCTTTTCTGGTGGTTTCTATAAAAATCCACGGCTTTATTATTACTTTAAAATACATAAAAATGGTCATAGCTCCTTTTCAATGTAGTAGAAAATAAAGAGACATTCCACGTAATAGTAGATCTAACTAATAAAATTGTTCACATAGAATAACTACCGCCAAAAACACTCTACTAGGCCTCTCTCGTTATAATAACTATGGTCAACGAAAAAAAAGTTGTCATTTCGAAGGAGCAGCGCAACTGAGAAATCTTAAGATTCCTCGTTTCACTCGGAATGACAAAGGCTAAGGTCTCGGAATAACAGGCACTCTATGTCAACTTAGAAAGATGACCCACATTCTGAGGGATCCCCTTTTATCTTTTCAATTGCATGGGGTATGGAAGGTAAGATTGCGTTGAGATTTTCCGATACAGCTTTTGGGCTTCCAGGAAGATTAACGATGAGGGACATCTTCCGAACCCCCACTACTGCCCTGGATATCATGGCATGGGACGTTTTCTTTAGCCCCTGAAGTCTCATTGCCTCTGCCATCCCGGGGACCTCCTTTTCTATTATACTCAATGTGGCATCAGGGGTTACATCCCTGGGGGATACACCAGTACCGCCAGTGGTAATAATCAAGTCTAACTTCTTGTTATCTGCATAATCTATCAGTCTGTTAACTATAATATCTCTCTCATCGGGGATTGTCTCATGGGCATCTACCCTTCCCGGCAACCCTTCTACCAACCTTTCTATTATCTCAAAACCACTATGGTCTTTTCTTTCCCCCCTTGCCCCCCTATCGCTAACTGTCAGCACCCCAACGGTTATCATCCAGACTCTCCAACGCTCCCAATTTATTGAAGATAAATATTCACAACTATCTGCATAAGCCCTATTATAAACCCTAACACGCCACCTAGCAGTGTAATATAAGTAAGATGCCTCCTGGTCACACCTTTAATTGCCTCTTCCAGTTCCTCTATAGAGAAGCTGCTCACTTTTTCTTCAACAATCTGTTTGAAATCTATAAGATTCAGGAAATTAAACAACTCATCCTTTACCAGCTCGGAAATCTTTGGCGCAAAAAACCTTTTTATAGGATACATAGCTGCCTGTGGCACCAAAAAGGCCAGTTTCCCCATGCTTTTTTCTACTGCTTTATCCATCAGCTCTTTAATTTTGTCATTAACCTCCTCCCTGGTTATCCTGCTTTCAATCTCTTCTGGATTTATAAGTTTCTCCTCAATGAGTGTTCCCAGGCTTTTCGCTATCAGGATTTGATCCCGGGGTATCAGACCAGGGGTAAATGGAATACGGAAGCCAAAAACCCTTTTTTCTTTTTTAGGATTAAAGAGCATCCATATAGCCACTTTATTTGTAAACCAACCGATAATACCCCCGATAACTGGCGGTAAAAGGTATGGTAAAAAGTTCATCATCTATTACTTTATCTCCAACCTACTTTTTCAACAAACTCCTGTTTCCTTTCCACAAATATAACAGCATAAGCACAGATGTAATCACTAAAATAATCCCAATAAACTGGGATACAGAGAACGTTCCTTCATATATGAACCCTCTATCGTCACCCCTGAAGATCTCAATGACATAGCGTGTGATAGAATAGAGTAGAACATACAGCCATATAAGCAAGCCATCAAATTTCTTAAACCTCTTGACCACCGTCAGAATCAGGAATATAAAAAGGGCAGTTATAGAGGAATACAGTTGTGTAGGATGTAGAGGAATCCCGAGTATTGCCAGACTTTCAGGATTAGAAAAAGTAATAGCCCACGGAAGGGTTGTTTCTTTGCCATAACAGCAGCCTGCAGAAAAACAGCCCAATCGTCCTATCGCTTCTCCTATGGCTATGGAAGGAGCTATAATATCAGCGGTTTTCCAAAGAGGCAGATGGCTTTTTCTGATATACCATATGCCCACTATCAAAGCTAGGAGGAAACCTCCATAGTATACCAATCCTCCACTCCAGATCTTTATCATCTCCAGTGGGTTTTCTATATAATATTGATAATTAAGTACGATATAAAGAAGGCGGGAGCCCACTATGGCGGCAATAATACTATAGAATGCCAGATCAAGGATATTCTCAGGCTCTTCTCCAACACGTTTCGCCTCCCTCAATGCCAGAATAATGCCTGTCAAAAACCCAATGGCAATAAAAACCCCATATGTGTGTATCTTAAAATTGCCTATCTGGAATAGAACCGGGTACATAATACCTCTTGGAAATTCTATTAATTAAAACACGATATAAGGTTCCAGGATTCTAGGACTTGAATCCTTCACCCCTTGACCCCTTGAATCCTAATTAATGAAGCTATTGAGTCTTATCCTTTTTGAAAACTGTATTGACGAGCAAAAAAACTCCTCCAACAGTAATAGCAGAGTCAGCAACATTGAAGGCTGGCCAGTGACAAGAGTAATAATGAAGATCGATGAAGTCGATAACCTCCCCCAACCTGACCCTATCAATCAGGTTTCCAATGGCTCCGCCCATTATCAGAGACAGGCTTGATATAAGGAAAGTCTGGGTATCTTTCAGGCTTCTCAGGAAATAAAGGATTATCAGGACAGCTATAATAGAGGTAATCAAAAAGAAAAAAACCCTAAACCCGATGACCTGTGAGGCAAAAAGACCGAAAGCGGCACCTGTATTTCTAACATAGGTTATGTGAATGAAATTCTTTACAATGGGTATGGAGTGGTAGAGCGGGAAAGCTCTATCAATATAGAGTTTAGAAGACTGATCCAGCAATACAACTCCGAGGACAATTGCAATTGTTATCAGATATTTTTTATTCAAGTTCCCTCTATTACCCTAATACATCTCTGGCATATTGTAATATGTTTTCCGTTATCACCTACTGTCGGATGGTAAGTCCAGCACCTCTCACATTTTTTGCCCGGGGCCTGGCACACATCGATACTCAATCCATCAACCTCCTCGCTTTTAAATTCACCATTGCCATCTTCATTCTTAAAAAGATTAACCTTAGAAACAATAAAGATTGAGTTCATGTCATTAATATAGCCTTTTAAAAATCCATAGAGTTTTTCAGGTACATAAAGGTTAACCTCAGCATCCAAGGAGTGCCCTATAGCCTTATCACGACGGGCTGATTCCAGCGCCCTGGAAACCTCCCCTCTAACCTTTAATAAGGTATCCCATCTGGCAGCCAGCTCTTCATCAATGTAATCCCTGTTAGCAACAGGAAATTGGGACAAATGAACGCTACCGTCTTTACTTCCATCCGATGGTACATACTTCCATACCTCTTCAGATGTAAAAGAAAGAATAGGCGCCATAAGTCTTACAACAGAGCTTAAGATTTCATATATAGCGGTCTGGGCTGACCTCCTTTCCTTAGAACCCGGAAGAGAAATATATAGTCTATCCTTCAGGACATCCAGATAAAAGGCACTCATATCAACCACACAGAAATTGTGAAGGGAATGGTATACAGTATGGAAAGAAAAACTGTTATAAGCATCCGTAATTCTTATAATAAGCTTTTGCAATCTATGTAGAGACAGCCTATCAATCTCTAAAAGATCCCCATATTCAACTCTGTCTGTTGACGGGTTGAAGTCATACAGGTTTCCCAGTATGTACCTGCAGGTATTGCGAATACGGCGGTAGGCTTCAGAGAGTCTTTTTAGTATTTCTTCGGATATCCGAATGTCGTCCCTATAGTCCTCGGCGGCCACCCAGAGTCTGAGGATTTCAGCCCCATATTTCTTTATGATTTCATCCGGAGCAATCACGTTTCCAAAAGATTTGGACATCTTTTTCCCCTGACCGTCAACAACAAAGCCGTGAGTCAATACAGACTCATACGGGGCACTCCCTCTGTTATTTACTGATGTTAAAAGGGAACTGTGAAACCATCCCCTGTGCTGATCACTCCCTTCTAAATAAATATCTGCCGGGAATTTTAAATACTCTCTGCCCTCTAAAACCGCAGCATAACTCACACCAGAGTCAAACCAAACATCGAGTATGTCCATCTCTTTTTTAAAATCACTGCCATTGCACTCAGGACATTTGATGCCAGGAGGAAGCAACTCCTTTGCCTCCTTTGAAAACCAGACATTGCTTCCCTCTTTTTCAAATTGGTCAGATACGTAGTCTATAATCTCCTTTTTTGCAAGGGTATAATCACAGGAATTACAATAGAATACAGTAATAGGAATCCCCCAAGCCCTTTGGCGGGAAATACACCAATCCGGACGATTCTCAATCATTCCATAGATTCTATCCTTACCCCAACTCGGAATCCACTTTACCCTATCTATACTTTCCAGCGCTTTCTCTCTCAACCCATTCTTCTCCATAGAGATAAACCACTGCTCAGTAGAGCGAAAGACAATAGGGTTTTTGCACCTCCAGCAGTGGGGGTATGAATGAGATATAGACTCTTCCTTTAATAAGGCACCTGTTTCATCCAGTTTTTTATTGACCGACTTGTTAGCATCAAAGACAAACTCTCCTGCAAAAAATTCCACATCATCGGTAAACCTTCCTTCATCATTAACAGGGGCATAGATTTCCAAGCCATACTCCAAGCCAATTTCGTAGTCCTCCTGCCCGTGGCCCGGAGCGGTATGGACACAGCCGGTTCCCGCATCCAGTGTCACATGATTGCCTAAAATTAGCAATGATTCCCTGTCTATGAATGGATGGCTGCATTTAAGCCCTTTTAATTTCGAAGATGGAAACCTTTCTATGACCTTATAGTCCATAATTCCAAGTATTTTCATAGTCTCTTCCAATAACCCGTCAGCCAATATAAAGGTTTCATCCCCTACTTTTACGGCAACATAGATAAAATCGGGATGAAGGGCAATGGCAAGATTAGCCGGTATTGTCCATGGGGTAGTAGTCCATATAAGGACTGAAATCCTCTCACCAGTGAGGGCTGGAAGTAACTTGCCAATATCTGATATTAGTGGGAATTTAACATATATAGAGGGAGATTCATGCTCCTGATACTCAACCTCAGCTTCTGCCAGAGCAGTCCTGCAGGATGCACACCAATGAATAGGCTTTTTGCCTTTATAAACACTATCTGTACCTACAAACTTACCAAATTCTCTAACTATGGTAGCTACATATTTATAATTCATAGTAAGATAGGGGTCATCCCACTCACCGAATACTCCTAACCGTCTGAATTCATTCCTTTGAATATCTATGAATTTTTCAGCATATTCCCTGCATAGTGTCCTTATCTCAAGGATAGACATAGAACGCCTTTTTTTTCCCAATTTCTTATCTATCTCATGCTCTATGGGAAGACCATGGCAGTCCCACCCCGGTACATAGTAACTATTAAAACCAGTCATAACCTTTGACTTAACTATTATGTCTTTTAAGATTTTATTTAGAGCTGTCCCCATGTGGATATGTCCATTGGCATAGGGGGGACCATCATGAAGAATATACTTTTCTCTATCCTTTGTAGCTTCTTTTATCTTATTATATATCTGTGCTTCCTCCCATTCTTTCAGAATCTCCGGTTCTCTTTGAGAAAGATTTGCCTTCATTGGAAATTCGGTCATGGGAAGGTTCAAGGTATCCTTATAATCCATTATATCCTCCAAAAGCATTGTCTAAAAACATTTGATATACGGATAGATTAAACTAGCATAAATTTAGCTGTTGTCAAGGGGGAAATCGTTTTTGATTGATTATGTTCTTGGTAGAAATACCGGGGGGTTTTGTATGCGGAATGTTACACGAAGGGTAAAAAAGGATAAAAAAACCCCCACACGTAAGAGTGGGGGCTTTTTCTTCTACATATAATCCCTAAAATCCCTAGTACATACCTCCCGGTGGCATGCCTCCCGGAGGCATCATAGGACCTTTATCTTCCTTAGGCTTCTCCGCAATCATAGCCTCTGTGGTAAGCAACAAGGACGAAACACTGGCTGCATTCTGAAGAGCACATCTGGTAACCTTAGTAGGATCTATTATCCCTGCTTTAATCAAATCTTCATATTTTTCGGTCTGGGCATTGAAGCCGAATGCTCCCTTTTCATTTTTCACCCTATCTACTACTATGGACCCCTCTACCCCAGCATTGTTGGCTATCCACCTTATGGGCTCCTCTAGTGCCCGCTTAACAATATTTACGCCAAATTGCTGGTCCGCTTCCAGTTTTAACTTTTCCAAGGCAGGTATTACCCTCAAGAGGGCAACACCACCCCCAGGAATGATACCTTCCTCCACAGCTGCCCTGGTGGCGTTTAAGGCATCCTCTACCCTGGCCTTTTTCTCCTTCATCTCTGTTTCAGTAGCAGCACCTACGTTGATTACAGCTACACCACCTATGAGCTTTGCCAACCTTTCCTGAAGTTTCTCTCTATCATAGTCCGATGTAGTCTCCTCTATCTGTGCCCTGATGGTCTTGACCCTGCCCTCTAAAGCACTCTTCTCACCAGCTCCATCAACTATGGTGGTATTGTCTTTGTCTATGGTAACCCGTTTGGCTGAACCCAGATCATTTAATGTAATTTTCTCAAGGTTAATCCCTAAATCCTCAGTTATAGCCGTACCGCCTGTAAGTATGGATATGTCTTCTAACATAGCCTTACGCCTGTCTCCAAAACCAGGAGCCTTTACAGCGGCACACCTCAATGTGCCTCGAAGCTTGTTGACCACTAATGTAGCTAATGCCTCTCCTTCTACATCCTCGGATATTAACAAAAGAGGTTTACCCATCTTCGCTATCTGCTCAAGAATGGGAAGCAGCTCCTTCATGTTGCTGATTTTCTTCTCATGCATAAGGATGTAAGGCTCATCCAATACCACCTCCATCCTCTCAGCATCAGTAACAAAGTAAGGCGACAGATAACCACGGTCAAACTGCATACCCTCAACGATGTCCAGAGTAGTCTCCATGCTCTTTGCCTCTTCAACAGTAATAACCCCCTCTTTACCAACCTTGTTCATCGCCTCAGCTATGATGTTGCCTATGGTATCATCGTTGTTGGCAGAGATGGTTCCCACCTGAGCTATTTCCTTCTGATCCTTCGTAGGTTTACTAAGCTTCTTCAACTCGTTCACCACTACTTCTACTGCCTTATCTATACCTCTCTTCAATTCCATGGGATTGTTGCCAGCGGCTACCAGTTTGGAACCCTCTCGATAAATCGCCTGAGCCAACAGCGTTGCCGTTGTAGTCCCGTCACCAGCCACATCACTGGTTTTAGAGGCAACCTCCTTTACCATCTGGGCACCCATGTTCTCAAACTTATTCTCTAATTCTATTTCTTTGGCAACGGTAACCCCATCTTTGGTCACTGTGGGTGAACCAAAACTCTTTTCTAAAATCACATTTCTACCCTTGGGCCCCAGAGTTACTTTCACAGCATCCGCCAGTGTATTTATACCCTTTAAAAGCAAATCTCTTGCAGCCTGTTCGTACTTTATCTCCTTTGCCATTTGATAAACTCCTCCTTATAGTTGTGTAGTCTCTATTCTAATATACCCAAGATGTCGTCCTCTCGCATTATCAGATGTTCCTCCCCATCTATCTTTACCTCTGTCCCAGCATACTTGCCGAATAATATCCTGTCTCCTTTTTTCACATCCAGGGGAAGCTTCTTGCCATCGTCTAAAACTTTACCAGTTCCTACTGCGACAACTTTGCCTTCCATGGGCTTCTCTTTTGCGGAATCAGGAATGATTATTCCCCCTTTGGTCTTCTCCTCTTCCTCAACCCGCTTTACTATCACTCGATCTTGTAAAGGCCGAATCTTCATAATAACAAAATCTCCTTTCCTTTTAATAAGTTAAATCTCCCTTATCTTGGTTATCCAAATAAATAAAATGACTAAATTGAGTATTCTCACCTCCTTGTATACAACTACCAGTATTTATTGGTTTATTTATACCCATTTGTTAGCACTCAGTTAAAACGAGTGCTAATTGGTTGCCATATTATCCATCTGCAATATAAAAATCAAGGTTTAAATTAGATGATTTATCACTCTTAAGACAAACACTGAGCTAATAAACAATAATATATCCAAAATTTAAACAATATCTAAATTTATCGTGGTAAATCATTACCCTAGATGGCTTGAAACTTGCCTACCTATACAGTTACCAAAAATGATCCCGACATCTCCTTTCTTTTTAAATTTTTTATCTTTTTAGTAAATTAGTAAACCCAAAAAGTGCGTTTTTTTCTTCTTTCTACCCTTGGCATTTGCGTCTCTTCTTTCCCATTACGTTTGTAGGATATTAATTTCTTCTTTACTTTTCACAAACACTAGGGTATAAAATATCCTATAAGAATTGCTGATTTTTAAATCTCACTTTCCTTTATGAGGGGGGCTAGGATGGATAAGGAAAGGCTAGCGTATTTTAAAGATCTTCTGAATGACAAGTTGGGAATACTGCTTCAAGAAGCTGAAAAAACGGTATCCGGAATGACT
Organism: Thermodesulfobacteriota bacterium; assembly: GCA_040757775.1. Taxonomy (NCBI): domain Bacteria; kingdom Pseudomonadati; phylum Thermodesulfobacteriota; species Thermodesulfobacteriota bacterium. The sequence continues at coordinate 85,732 of JBFLWQ010000004.1, read as the reverse complement.
GATGAAGAAGAAACCTTTCCCGACCCCACGGATCGAGCCGCTATGGAATCGGATAGAAATTTTCTATTAAGGATTAGAGACAGAGAGAGAAGGTTGATATTGAAAATTAAAGCCGCCTTGGAAAGGATTGATGAAAATACGTTTGGCATTTGTGAAGTATGTGGAGAAGAAATCTCAGAGAAGAGACTTAAAGCAAGACCCGTCACTACCCTGTGCATAGATTGTAAAACAAGAGAAGAGGCTGAAGAAAAATTAAAAAGCCAATAAATCCCGAACCCCCAAACCTTACCTAATCCTTTTTACCATAGCTGAGTGAAACCCACATGCCTCAAAGAGACACAAAGAGTAAGGAAAATGTCTTTGCGAGGAGTTCGCCATAGGCGAAGCAACCCTGTCAAAGATTTACCGAGTGTTTAATCCCTGGTTTTATCTACTATGAACATTCTGGAAATAATCAAAGAACTTGAAGATAATATTATCAAATGCATGAAGTGTGGTTTGTGTCAATCTGTGTGCCCTGTCTTCCTGGAGTTAGGTCAGGAATCATCGGTTGCCCGTGGTAAAATCGCACTTGTTGAGGCACTGATAAAAGGAAGATTAAAGCTAACATCAACTCTGGCTGAAAGGATTCGCTGCTGTCTCTTATGTGGTACTTGCGTAGAAAGCTGCCCCAGCGGTGTTAGGGTAGATTATATAGTGTCGAAGGCAAGGGCAATTACTGCAAAAATCAGAGGCATTTCTCCTATAAAATGGGTAATTTTGAAGATAGTTCTCAAAAATCGATGGCTTTTTAACTTGGCGGTAAAGATTGCTTCAGATATTCAGAGAATACTCCTGATGTCAACAGGATTTGGCCACACCTGTAAATCCAGATTGCATATAGGTCTGGACAGCAAAAGAATTGTTTTACCGCTAGCAAGGAAAGCCTTAAAAGAAAAATGGCCAGAGATAATTGCTCCTGAAAGCCCGGGAAGTAGAGTAGCATTATTTACGGGATGTACTATGAACTATATGCTTACTGAAATAGGAGATGCGGTTATAAAGACCCTCTTAAAGCATGGGGTTGAAGTAATCATTCCTAAAGACCAAACCTGTTGCGGAAATGTGGCTATGGCAGCAGGAGATGAATCCACATTCAGGACCCTAGCAAAAAGCAATCTGAAGCTCTTATCAGGGTTAGATGCTGATGCGGTAATTGTAGCATGTGCCACATGTGGTTACACTTTAAAGTACCAATATCTTGCATTACTTTCCAATGAGACAGAAGAATTCCTTAATATGGCAAAGATGGTTTCGGATAGAACCTATGATATATGTGAATATCTGGTAAACATTATCAGGGTTAAAAGGATACTGTATAAAGAAGCTCAAAGCCCTGAAGATGAAACCATTGTAACCTATCATGATCCCTGCCACCTGAGGCGCGGACTGGGAATTTATAAGGAACAGAGGGGTCTGATAAACCTGATAGAGGGTGTCAGGCTGAAAGAGATGTCCATGCCCGATAGGTGTTGTGGCGGGGGAGGAAGCTTCAACCTCTCATACTATGATCTTTCTTTAAAGATACTTGATAAAAAGTTAGATGATATAGAAAAGACTGGTGCAACTGTTGTGCTAACCGGTTGTGCTGGTTGTCACATGCAACTGGTGGATGGGCTGGGTCAGAGATCGTTGCCCATCCAGGTAAAGCATCCTGTTGAGTTATATTACGAAAGATTAAAGGATACCCTTTTATAAGATGGATTTAGTAATTACGTCGCCCCTATACCTCGATGAGACTACATTTGAAGGGATATTTATTCAATGGGGAAGAAATCATAATGAAAGGATAGATACACTTCTTCTTGACATGGGAAATATAGAGTTTATTGACCCCTATGGTATGGTGGGAACTTTAGAGTTCGGACGTTTTCTTAAAAGCTTAAGGATATACCCAGTCCTTAACCTGCCAAAATCCAAGGCAGTATTGAGATACCTTGAGAGGATGGACTTCTTGAGGTTTGCCCTGAATACGTACCAAATACAAGGAACTTTACCTACTTTCAGAGACAAATACTTTCGAAGCAAAGATTCAGATGTGCTGTTAGAGATTACAAAAATCGAAGATTCAAATGATATCCATAATATAGTTGGGGAGGTAAAAAGTCGAGCCAAATCCATCCTTCAAGCCCATCTTAATTACGATGAAAAAACTACCCACGGTTTTATTGTTGCATTATCTGAGATATGCCAAAACATACTGGAGCACAGTGAAAACGTAGGTTTTGTTGGTATACAGAAGTACTTTTACCAAAAGAGACTTAGAAAAAACATGGTGAAGATTGCCGTTATGGATCTTGGTATAGGCATAAAGAATTCTTTAGAGAATAAACTCTTCCCCTTGTTTGAAGATAAATGGTCTGATATACTTGCAATTGAACAGGCACTTATTCATGGTACCTCTAGGCACAGTGAAGTTGGTCGTGGACATGGTTTGACATCTGTAAGAAGGTTTGTCAATCAATGGAGCGGAAAATTTTCTATCCGTTCTGGTACAGCAAAACTCTCCATAATTCCTTATTGGGATAAAGATAGAAACAGACAATCGAATTTATCCTTATTTCCTGGAACCCAAATAAGTTTGGTTCTTCCAGAAATCTGAATTTACCGACTATGTTGTATCCTAAATCGCTATTTTAAGTCTTGGCTCCAGAAGGTATCTCCTGTTAACCAAATCTCCTCCCTACCTTCTCAAGGGAGATATCTTCAATTCAAACTAATATGCCACATTGAGAAGGATAGAAGCAACAAATTAAAGATTTTTTATTTGACAATTATCATTATCTTTATATAATAAAATGTTTATCAAGCTTTTTCTTTAAAAGATAAAAATTTGGATCATCCCCAAATTAAGTTGAGGCTCTAAGAGGGTTCAAGGGGGCTGGAATCCTCGAACCCTTTCTACCGACTAAATTCCGTTAGAGATTTATATGCTAAACACGATAAATGGGAGAAGAACCAAATATTCTGATAATACAACTGTCGATGAAGGGAGGGGAAAGATGAATGCCTGGTGTTAAAGTTAGGGAAGATGAAACCTTTGAAAATGCCTTGAAACGGTTTAAAAAACTGTGTGATAAAACTGGAATACTATCAGAGGCAAGGAAAAGGGAGTATTATGAAAAACCCAGTGTTAAGAGAAAAAGAAAGGCTTTGGCAGCTAGAAAAAGGGCATTAAAAAGAAAAAGGGAAACTGGGGTGTAACCTATGCCATTAAATAATAGACGAGATGAAACTGGCCGTCAAGGCAAAAGACAAATTACGGCTTTCCATTGTTAGGATGATTCGCGCCTCTATTAATGAATAAAAAGATTGAAAAAAGAGTCAGAAGATAAAGACATAAACAGGTTAGCAGGCACATGTTTTAATTGTATCCTAATTGCTTTGTTTCTGGTCTAATCCATTTATCTTTGCTTAAACACTTTTTCTTGGGGATAAGTGCTTAAGCAAAACTAAAGATTCCTATCCGGCCTATTTGTTAATTCATGTCACTTCCTATTCTTAATTTTCATGTAGTTAGGGCTTTGAAAAATTATCCCTTTTCGTTTCAGCCTTCATTTTTTGACCCATCCAAGCTAGCTCCATTGAATCCGCCTGAGATGGAACAAACTCCCTGTCTCTGGCCCGTCTCTGGAGGATTAAATCCGTCTGGGGCGGAATTTTTCTACACTATGCTCGTTAAGGTGGGAGGGCAAAAAAATCTGAATGGGCTTTAAAAATCGTCTAGCAGTAATAAATAAGCATACGTTAAGAATTCTGGAATTTAACAGTATATTAAGCTTGTTAAAGGGATTTGTTACCTCCAGTTTGGGAGAAGCTTTATGTGAGTCTCTTAAGCCAAAAAGAGATACAAAAGAGATAGAGGTTCTCCTGAATGAAGTAAGTGAGCTAAAAGAGGTATTACAAATCTATGGTGATATCCCTATCAGTGGTATCAGGGATATTGAAAAGCCTGTTAAAAAGACCAGAGTTGAGGGGTCAATCATGGACCCTGTGGAACTTCTGGATATTTTAAGTACCTTGAAAGCAACCCATAACCTCAAGAGGTTCTTCGGAAAATTAGAAGATAATAGATATTCCTTGCTGAAAGCAATAGGAAGCAACTTTATTTCGCTCCCAGATATCGAACGCAAGATAGAAAATACTGTGGGAGAGAGGGGTGACATATTAGACAGTGCCAGTCCAGAACTTAAAGCAATAAGAGAAAAAGTAAGGAAGTTTAGGAAAAGGATACATGCATCTCTGGAGGATTTACTTTCTAAAGATTCATTCCAATCCTTTTTTCAAGAAAGGATAATTACCATTAGAAATGGAAGGTATGTAATCCCGGTTAAATCGGATTTTAAATGCCATATTCAAGGTATTATACATGACCATTCTCATAGCAAGGCAACATACTTTATTGAGCCTATCTCTACTATAGAATTGAATAATGAACTTGGCATCCTCATTAAGGAAGAGAAGAATGAAGAGTTCAGAGTGTTGAAGAATTTGAGCAACAATATAAAAGCAAATGCTCAAGAAATTCTCTCAAATCTAAATCTTTTGGGGAAGACTGACCTTACTTATGCTAAAGCAAAGTACAGTATGGAGATAAATGCAATAAAGCCCGTATTAAACAGAGATGGCATAGTCAGTTTAATCAATGCATATCATCCCTTGCTGTTGTCCCTCCATAATGCCTGTCTGCGATCCCAACAGGACAGACAGGAATATACTAACAGAGAGGAAGCAGCCAATTTAAGGAAGGGGGTGGTCCCTATCGATATTCATTTTGATAAAGACTGCAATACCTTAATAATTACAGGAGCAAATACTGGCGGCAAGACCGTTGCTTTAAAGACAGTAGGTATTTTGACCCTAATGTTACAGGCAGGAATGCATATTCCAGTAGCGGATGGAAGCGTTGCCGCGATCTTCGATTCAATCTTTGCGGATATTGGTGATGAACAGGGCATAGAGCAAAATCTCAGCACCTTCTCTTCCCATATCTACCAGATGGTTGATATTCTGGATAAGGCTGATGAATCATCATTGTTACTATTAGATGAGATTGGGGTAGGAACTGACCCCGATGAAGGTGCTGCTTTGGCAATGGCTATATTGGATTATTTAAGGGAAAAAAATTGCAGTATTATTGCTACAACCCATCTCAATTTATTAAAGGCATATGCATATCTTCATAAAGAGGTAATGAATGTATCCGTTGAGTTTGACCCAAAAACCATGGAGCCTCGTTACCGTCTCATATATGGATCTCCGGGAGAAAGCAACGCTCTGGTAATCGCTGAAAAGTTAGGTATCCCACGAAAAATCTTGGATAAAGCAGTTAGTTTTATGGAGGGCAAGAATGGTGACATCTCAAGGTTAATTAGAACTCTTGAGAGTTCCCAGAGGGAGATAATAGAAGATATAAAAGAGGTCAAAAGGGTTAAGGAAATAATCTTGCTCTATCAGAAACAGATAGAGTCGTTGTTAGAGAAAATCCGGGATAAAAAGGACAGAATATTATTGGAAACAGAGACCAAGGCAATTAGTTTTTTAAAGAAAATAGAAATCGAAGTTAAAGAAATGTCCAGGAATCTTAAGAAAAAGGGAGAGCACAGTGTTGCTGAAGTTGATAAAAGGCTCCCTGGTCTAAAAGAGGAATTAGAGCTATTTAGACCTGTTAAAAAGGAGAATAGAATGCCCATTTTAAATCCAATGAAGGGAGATGTGGTAAAAATCAGCTCTCTAAATAAAGAGGGGGTAATAGTAAGGGCACAAGGAAATTCAGATAAAGTAGATGTCCTTATTGGGAACCTGAGGATTAAGGTACCCTTAAATGAACTTGAGCAAGTAAATGGAAATAGACCGAAGCATACCAAAAGCAAAGAAGATATGTCATTTACTCCTTTCACTACTGGTATGGTAGGTAAGATTAATTTGGTAGGGATGAGAGTAGATGATGCTATACCCTTGGTTGATAAGGTTATAGATAATGCCATACTAAGTGGCATGGCAAGGGTAGATATCGTTCATGGAGTTGGTACTGGAAGATTAAGCAATGCCATTAGAGACCATCTGAAGTCCCACAGTTTTGTAGCAGATTTTAATTCAGCCGACTTGCCCCAGGGAGGGACTGGTGTTACAGTTGTGGAAATTAAGGTTTGACTAAGAAAATGGAGAAGCAGCACTTTGGCAGATTATATCTCTGATGATAAGCTTGAAGAGATAAAAGATAGGGCCAGTATCGTAGAGGTAATATCAGACTATGTCTCCCTCAAAAAGGTAGGGAAGAACTATAAAGGATTGTGCCCCTTTCATCCTGAGAAGACCCCATCCTTTATGGTGAATGAGGAAAAGCAGATTTTTCATTGTTTTGGGTGCAATATGGGAGGTAATGTGTTAAGCTTTCTGATGAAGATGGATCGTCTCTCATTTCCTGAGGCTGCAAGGGAACTTGCCAGGAGGTATGGAATTGATCTCCCCAAAATAAAAATATCTGATGCAGATAAGAGAGAAACCCTAGAAAGAGAGTGGTTATTTGAGTTAAATGAACTAGCAGCAAGCTACTACCACAATCTTCTGGTAAATGAAAAAGAGGGTAAAGGAGCTAGAGAATATCTCAGGCAGAGGGGAATTGGGAATGATGTAATAATAGACCACAGACTGGGTTATGCCCAGAATAGCTGGGATGGATTGCTAAAGTTTCTGTTGAAAAAAGGAATTCCTCTTCCAAGAGTTTCTGAACTTGGATTGATTATACCGAAAAAAGCCCAAGGATTTTATGACCGTTTTAGGGGGAGAATAATCTTCCCTATAATTAACATCCATGGCAAAGTGATCGGTTTTGGAGGAAGGGTGTTAGACAACAGTCTTCCCAAATACCTTAATTCACCGGAATCTTCCATTTACAATAAAAGCAATAGCCTTTACGGGTTGAAAGTTGCAAAAGATTTTATCAGGAGCGAAGATAAGGTAATAGTTGTAGAGGGATACTTTGACCTTTTGAGTTTAAATCAATACAGCATAAAAAACGTTACAGCTACACTGGGCACATCCTTAACCACAGGTCATATAAGGATTTTGAGGAGATACACAAATAACATAATCACTGTCTTTGATGCCGATGAGGCTGGAGAGAAGGCTGCTGCCAGAAGTCTTGATATATTATTAAAACATGGCACTTCACCGAAGATAGCAGTTCTTCCCTCAGGGTTTGACCCTGATAGTTTCGTGAGAAAAGTGGGGGAGAACAGTTTTAAAGAAATTATTGCTGGTTCTATACCCCTCATAGAATTTGCCATCAACGAGGTCATAAAAAAGCATGATGCTTTTTCAGTGGAAGGAAAGGTAAAAATAATAGAAGATGTTACACCTATTCTGGCTAAGATAGAAAATAAAATAGAAAGGGACATCTATATACAAAGGGTTTCCAATCGACTGGATATAAAAGAGGACACCATTGTTTCACAACTCCGCAAGACAAAAAAAGGGGGGGACGCTTTACAAGAAAAGGGTATTCAGTCTATGGATGAAGATATTGTTGAGAAACTCTTATTAAAGCTGATGCTATTAAACAACGAGGTTGTCCATAAAATTCAGGAAGAAGCGATAATCGAAGAGTTTGTGAATAAGCAATACAAAGAGATAGGATTATTGCTTTTAGAGGAATTCAATAGACAAGGAAGGGTAGATTCAGGAAAAATAATTAACTGTTTAGAAGATGAAAGTTCAAAAAGCCTGATCTCTCAGCTGTCGATTGAAAAAGAGAGTATTGAAGATGTCCAAAAAATTCTTAAAGACTGTATAAATAAAATTCGGATGCATAAAGTGGATGAGGAAATAAAAATACTGGATATAAAGATTAAAGAGGCAGAAGAGAAAAAAGATGAAGTGCTTCAGAGGGAGTTCTTGGTCTCCAGGCAAAAGCTTAAAAACAAGCAAATAAACTATAGACAAGCTTTTTCACGCCGTCATAATGCCTAAGGAGGGGCATGGTGCGCCGTGCCCCTCCTTGTTCACAGGATTATATTTCAAAGGAGGAGCTTTAATGCCCAAAAAGACAAAGATTGAAGAGGTAGAGCAGCTAATTAACATGGGTAAAGAAAAAGGATTTCTGACCTATGATGAGGTTAATGATATTTTACCTTCGGATATCGTGTCCTCGGAGCAAATTGATGATTTGATGATTATGTTTGATGAAAATGACATTGAAATTGTCGATGCTGTTCAGAACGTAAAAATACCAAAAAGGAAAATTCCAGAATTAAGAGAAGAAGAAAAAGAACTTGACATAGAGGAGGAATCATACAGCAAGGGCAATGATCCGGTGAGGATGTATTTAAGTGAAATGGGGTCGGTTTCCCTGCTGACACGAGATGAAGAAGTTAAGATAGCAAAGAGAATTGAAGAAGGGGAAAGAGAGGTTCTAGAGGCGGCATTGGATTCTCCGATAACGATAAGAGAAACTATCTTATTAGGTGAAAAGCTTAAAAAAGAAAAGATTACTGTCAAGGAGATAATTAAGGACCAGGAGGAAGAACATTTAAATTCCGAATACCACACCCAGAGAGTTTTGACCCTAATTGAAAGAATAAAGGAACTGAATGAAAAGAATATAGAGATTCAGAAGCTGTTGATGCAGGATAAAGGGGGACCATTTGACAAAGAAGAGCTTCGAAAGAATAGGATTGAGAATAAGCAGGAGATAATAAGTCTACTAATGGATATAAATTTCAACAAAAAACAGGTTGAAAGAATAGTTCAAAGATTAAAAAGCCTCAATGACAGAGTTGAAAAAGCAGTAAGGGAAATACAGGAGTGTGAAAGGATTTCTGGTATAGACCTTAAGGAGATAAAAAGATTAATTAGACTGGTGAAGAAAAAGGAAGGGGCAGAATGCGTTGAATTCTTAGATAATAAACTGCTTAGCAGGGATGGATTGAAAGAATTTGAGAAGATAATTAATAGTGCTCAAAGGAGGATTAGGAGATCAGAAGTTGAATTAGAGATGTCTGCAAAGAAGTTGAAAAAGATTATTCAGAGTATTGAGTATGGAGAAAGCAAAGCAAAGGAAGCTAAGAGTGAACTGATAGAGGCTAACCTGCGTTTAGTAATAAGTATAGCAAAGAAATATACAAACCGTGGGCTTCAATTTCTGGATTTAATCCAGGAAGGAAATATAGGATTGATGAAAGCCGTCGATAAGTTTGAATATCAGAGAGGATACAAATTCAGTACTTATGCAACATGGTGGATCCGACAGGCTATTACACGGGCAATAGCGGATCAGGCCAGAACTATCAGGATCCCTGTTCATATGATTGAAACAATAAATAAACTAATCCGAACTTCTAGATACCTGGTTCAAGAAATGGGTCGGGAACCACTGCCTGAAGAGATCGCTGAAAAGATGGAATTACCTCTGGATAAGGTTAGAAAGGTTCTGAAGATAGCTAAAGAACCTATTTCCCTGGAAACTCCTATTGGCGAAGAGGAAGACAGCCACCTGGGGGACTTTATTGAGGATAAAAAGATTATATCTCCAAGCGATTCTGTTATTAACCTAAACCTCTCCGAACAGACCAGAAAGGTACTTGCTACTCTAACGCCAAGAGAAGAAAAAGTTCTTAGGATGAGGTTTGGAATCGGCGAGAAGGCAGATCACACACTGGAGGAGGTAGGCCAGGATTTCGATGTTACTAGAGAGAGAATTAGGCAGATAGAGGCTAAGGCTTTGAGGAAATTGAGACATCCCAGCAGAAGCAAAAGACTCAAAAGCTTTGTAGAAAAATAACGTTAACGCCTTTTGAGTGCTAGATTTTGCCATTTTTACTTGACAAAGGTTTTCAATTTATTTATTGTTTTTAAATTTAGTTTCGAAAAATTTAACCTGACAGATTTTACAGCTTTTTTCCTGATAGGGGCCCATAGCTCAGCTGGAAGAGCCACCGGCTCATAACCGGTAGGTCCCTGGTTCGAACCCAGGTGGGCCCACCAACGATCTCACTGATGATAGCAGAGAAGGACATCCATTGAAAAGGTCTGTTTGGAAATTTGCGGAAGATATAAAAAAGAGAAGCTGGTGAAGAGTGCACCTTTCAGGTGCACTTTTTTATTTCTAGGCTGATACTGCTAACATCCACTAAGGAGGGAAAAAATATTGCACGAACAGATTAATATTCTGGTTAAGCTCCAGGACCTGGATTTAAGCATAGGAAAGATTGAAGAGATTAAAGAGAACTATCCCCGAAGGATAGAATTATTGAAGGAGAAGCTAGAAGAGAAGCGGAGAATAGCTGATTCAAAAAGGGATAAACTGGAGAGTCTAGAGAATGAGAGAAGGAAAAAAGAGAGAATTATGGAAGATGAGATGGAGAAAATTAGGAAATCTGAAGAAAAACTGTTATCGGTTAAGACCAATAAAGAATACCAGGCAGCATTGAAGGAAATAGCATTGACAAAGGAATCCAATAGCCAAAGGGAAGAAGATATCCTTAATGTTTTAGAGGAACTTGATGTGTTAACAAAGGATTTAAAGGAAAAAGAGGAAGATTTTATGGCAATATCCAGAGAGTTTAGTAAAGAAGAAAGTCAACTTACGGCAAAACTGGAGGAATTTAAGGATGAACTGGCAGAAAAAGTGAAAAAGAGAGGGGAATTATCCTCAGAGATAGGTCCAGACTTACTGCAGATGTATGAGAACATAAAGAAACACAGGCAGGAAATTGCTGTTGTTCCGACAAGGAACGGATCTTGTCAAGGATGCTACATGGATATTCCGCCTCAACTCTCTAATGAGGTACAGAGGGGGATGGATTTAATCTTTTGCCCAAATTGTAATAGAATCCTTTACTGGGAGAGCAGTTCATGACCCCAATCACTTTCGAACTCTAACCCACATTTTAGTGGATAGCTTCCATAAATCTATACCCCTGAAAGTACAGTCAAGGGTATACCGAGAAAAGATTGAAGAATAGAGATATCCAGGATAAATTAAAAACAGACATATTGAATCATCTGGCTCTGCACATGAGTTTTACAAAGACCATTAAGAAATTTCCAATGGTTTCAAAGGAGGATATCCGAGATCTACTATATCAATCAGCATTATTTTATAGGAACAAATCGGATAACCGGGCTTCATCCAATCTCCCTGATTTTTTTGTTTTTACCGATGGTGCTTCTCGAGGGAATCCGGGGGAAGCCGGGGCAGGAGCAGTGATTTTAGATAAAGAAGGAAATCTGATTAAGGAGTTGAAAAAATATCTTGGAAAAAATACTAATAATGTTGCTGAATACCAGGCATTGATTCTGGGGCTAAGAGAAGCTCTGAAACTCAGGGGGACAGGGGTACATATCTTCTCTGATTCAGAATTGATGGTTAAGCAGTTGAATGGGGCATATAAGGTTAAAAATAAGGGGTTGATCGTTTTGTACAATGAAGTGAATGATCTGTTGAAAAAATTTGTCTGGTATGATATAAAGCATATTGATAGAGAAAAGAATCGGCATGCCGACAGGCTTGCCAATGAAGCTATAGACGAAAGGAGTAATGGTCAGCTTAACTAGGATTGGTGCCTGCCGGGGGTGCATAGCAAAATAACGAACTACATGTTTGCACCAGCAATGCTTAGCAAAAACAAGTTGTTATCATAATTAAGTTAGACAAATTTAGTAGCTCTTACGTGTTATTTTGCTATGCACCCCCGGCAGGCACCGTTACAGGTTATAAAAAAAACAAGGATGCTAGAGCAGATCAAATGATCGCTGGTTCAGTCCGTAATAAGGTCTGAGCGAGAGGAAAGTCCGAGCTCCATAGGGCAGGGTGGTCCGTAACACGGACTGTCCCGAGAAGTCGGGATAAGGAAAGTGCCACAGAAAACAAACCGCCTGCCCGCCTATGGCGGGAGTGATGAGTTAAAAGTGAAAAGTGAGAAGTTAACTACTTTTTACTCCAGGCTTCTAACTCCGAATTCCGAGGCGTAAGCCTCGGTGGGTAAGGGTGAAACGGTAAGGTAAGAGCTTACCAGTCCTGATGGTGACATCTGGAGCTAGGCAAACCCCACCCGGAGCAAGACCAAATAGGTCCCGTTTTCTCCATAACGGAGAAGAAGAATGGCCCGTTCAACATACGGAGGAAACCGATTCGGGAGGCTTCTGGATGACGGGGCGGGTAGGTCGCTTGATCCCGTTGGAAACATCGGGACTAGATGAATGATCATTGCCTCAATAAGGACCTCTCTTTATCAGAATACGGCTTTTCGACAGATCAAGAAGGTCCTGAGAATTGAGGAACAGAACTCGGCTTATGAGCTGCTCTAGCATTTTTTATAAATTGCTTTGTATGGAAAAAGCTGCTTTTTTTTAACAATCGCTAAAGGATAATTTTAAAGGTGCTGGACTTAAAATTCGTTCGAGAAAACATAAAAAAGGTTAAGGAGCAAACAGAACAGCGGGGGCTGGATCTGGATGTTGATGAGTTTGTCAGGTTGGACATTGAAAGGAGAGACCTCCTGCAGGAAGCTGAGAGCCTGAAGTTTCAGAGGAATACCGTTTCTGAGAATATAGCCGGGCTAAAAAAGGAGAAAAAGGATGCTTCTTCAGAAATAACTGCGATGCAGGAAGTTTCCCAGAGAATAAAGGAACTGGATAAAAAACTCAGTGAAAAAGAATACTTGCTGAATCAGATTCTCCTGAATATGCCTAATATGCCTCATTCATCTGTAGCCGTTGGGTATAGTGAAAAGGACAATCCTGAGATAAGGAAATGGGGAGAGATCCCCGAGTTTGCTTTCAAACCGAAACCCCACTGGGATATCGGGGAAGAATTGAATATACTTGACTTTGAAAGGGCGTCTAAAATAACAGGCGCCAGGTTTGTCCTGTACAGGGGTTGGGGGGCTAGACTAGAACGGGTTTTGATCAATTTCATGCTGGACTTGCATACCAATGAACATAATTATGTAGAGGTGTTACCGCCTTTCATTGTTAACAGGCAGAGCATGATTGGAACCGGACAGCTTCCCAAATTTGAATCAGACCTCTTCAGGTTAGAAGGGTATGATTACTATCTTATACCTACTGCAGAGGTTCCTGTAACCAATATTCATCAAAATGAGATATTAAAAGAGAGCGATCTTCCTCTGTATTATACTGCCTACACCCCATGTTTCCGCAGTGAAGCAGGTAGCTATGGAAAGGATACCAGGGGACTGATCCGACAGCACCAATTCAACAAGGTAGAACTGGTTAAGTTTGTTACCCCTGAGAGTTCATATGACGAGCTGGAGAAACTTCTTTTAGATGCCGAAGAGGTACTACAGAGATTGGGATTACCATACAGAGTTGTGAGTCTTTGCACCGGAGACCTGGGATTTTCAGCAGCAAAGACCTATGATATTGAGGTATGGCTGCCAGGGCAAGAGAGGTTTGTAGAGATATCATCCTGCAGTAACTTTGAAGACTTCCAGGCCAGGAGAGCCAACATTCGATACAAATCAGAGGGCAAACCCAAGACTCGGTTTGTACACACATTAAATGGATCAGGCATTGCTGTGGGAAGGACAGTGGTTGCAATCTTAGAGAATTATCAGCAAGAGGATGGCAGTATAACCATACCAGAGGGTTTGAGACCATACATGGGAGGAGTAGAATCCGTAACCCGTGAATCGTGAATCGGTTTTATTCTATTTAAGGTTTACGACTTGTGATTCACCATAGATATGGAGGGATGGCCGAGTGGTTGAAGGCGGCGGTCTTGAAAACCGTTGACCGAAAGGTCCGTGGGTTCGAATCCTACTCCCTCCGCCACAAAAACCAGTTAAGAGTGAAAAGTGATTAGTTAGTTAAAAAGATTTTTGATTGAAAACTGTTCACTGATAACTGATCACTTTAGTAATGGGAGAGATGGCCGAGTCGGCTGAAGGCGCTCGCCTGCTAAGCGAGTGTACGTCGAAAGATGTACCGAGGGTTCGAATCCCTCTCTCTCCGCCAGTGTGCGCCCATAGCTCAGATGGATAGAGCGACGGACTACGAATCCGTAGGTCGCAGGTTCGAATCCTGCTGGGCGTACCAGTAAAATTTTTCTTGACATCCTTTTTAACTTGGTTTAAAGATAATCTATACTTATAAATAGGCAGTTTTTCCTCTGAAGAAAAGCCACGAAGGCTTTGGGAAGGTCAGAAGACCGAAGAATGCTTTCGTGGCTTTTGTATTTTCTGACCACGCTTCAGAAAGGAGAGTAGAATGCACGTGCCTGACGGATTCGTAAGTGGCGGGGTAAATGCTATAACCTATATTATATCTGCTGGGGTTTCTGTATTTGCTGTCAGAGAGGCAAATAAGAAGCTTGGAGACAAGCAAGTTCCCCTTTTGGGGGTAGTGGCTGCATTTATATTCGCTGCCCAGATGCTCAATTTTCCTGTAGCTGGAGGTACCAGTGGTCATTTTCTGGGGGCGCTCTTAGCAGCATCGCTTTTAGGACCATGGATAAGTTGTCTTATTATGGCGGTGGTGCTTACTATACAATGCCTCTTGTTTGCAGATGGCGGGCTTACAGCACTGGGTACAAATATCTTCAATATGGGTATTATAGGAGGTGTACTATGTTATTACCTTCTGGTAGCACTGAAATCTATCTTTCCCAAAAATAAGGGGGGATATTTAGTTTCAGTTGCCATAAGTTCTTGGATGTCAGTTGTGCTGGGGGCAAGTGCATGTGCCGTCGAATTGGCGATTTCAGGAACATCGCCTCTGGGCATAGTGCTCCCTGCAATGGCATCTGTTCACGTGTTGATAGGTATTGGTGAGGCAATAATTACAACTGCAGTTGTAGGTCTAGTCGTAAACACGAGACCTGATCTTGTAGGGACGTATAGTTACCCGGATGCCAGGACATTTAATAGGGTGGAGGCATAATATGAACAACGTAAGCATAAAGGCATTTGTTCTTGTCGGTCTATTGATTTCTCTGCTGATAGCCATATTCGTTTCCCCTTTTGCTTCATCCTATCCTGATGGATTGGAAAAGGTAGCTGAAATAAAGGGGTTTTTGGAAAAAGGCGAGGAATGGGTTTTATGGAAACTATCGCTTATGCCAGATTATTCCATCCCGGGTTCCAAGAATGAAAAGATTGCTACGGGGCTATCCGGCTTTATAGGAACACTCATTGTTTTCGGTGTCGGATATGGTGTTGCCAGGCTCATTCGTTCAAAAAGATCACAGCATAAAGTTTGATTAGATATGAAACACTCGTTTTTAGACAATTACAGTGATATTCCTAGTGTGATTCATGGATTAGATCCAAGGGTCAAAATCATTGGCCTCTTCTTTCTCACAGTTGTATGTGTTAGTACCCCAGCATCTTCCTACTTCAGCTTTGGTGTATATTTTGCAGTACTTCTAGGGGTTCTTTTACTGTCAAACCTCCCCTTCCATCATGTATTTGGGAGATCAATGATAGTTATCCCCTTTGTATTTATGGTAGCAATATTTATCCCCTTTTTAAAGAAAGATGTAATTGGAGGGGGGTATAACCTGGGTATAGGCGGACTTACAGTTTCTAATAGCGGGCTTATGGTCTTGTGGAATGTGGTTGTCAAGTCATACATAGGTGTACTATGTATGATTCTCCTATCTTCAACTGTTCCCTTTCCAAAACTACTGAAGGGATTTGAGGATTTGGGATTGCCTAAAATATTCACCACGATTGCGTCTTTCATGTACAGGTATCTCTTTATCATTACAGACGAAGCGCAAAGGATGAAAAGAGCCAGAGATTCCAGATGCTTTGGTGGGAAATGGATATGGCACTCAAAGGTGATAGGCAATATGATTGGTACCCTTTTTATAAGAAGCTACGAGAGAGGAGAAAGAGTGTATGTTGCTATGCTTTCCAGGGGTTTTGATGGCGATTTGAAGAGAAAAGAAAGGATACAGAGATTGAGACCAATGGATTATATCTTTTTGTCTATTTTAATCACTGTAGTTACCGGTGTGAGGTTAATGGTATGAACAAAGAAAAGGCAGTGGAGATTTTAAACCTAACTTACAGGTATCCGGATGGAAATCTGGCATTACAGGACGTGAATCTCAGCATTTTTGTAGGAGAATCCGTAGCCATTATAGGACATAACGGGGCAGGAAAGTCTACTTTGCTTTTACATTTAAATGGCATACTGAATAAAAACGCTGCGGTTAAGATCTTTGGGAAATCCGTAAACGGGAAAAACCTTAAGAGTATTCGGCGGATGGTGGGTATGGTCTTTCAAGACCCTGATGACCAGCTCTTCTGTCCTACTGTCTACGATGATGTAGTTTTTGGTCCTATAAATATGGGGATGAACGATAAGGAGGCAAAGGAGAGGGTTACGGAGGTTCTGGGAAGGATTGGGTTATCAGGTTTCGAAAAGAGGTCTGCGCATCACATGAGTGCCGGGGAGAAAAAGAGGGCTGCCATTGCAACAGTTTTATCAATGGAACCTAAAATCCTTATATTTGATGAGCCGACAAGTAACCTGGACCCAAAGATGCGGCGGGTCCTGATAGACCTCATTAAGTCTTTCCCTGAAACAAAAATAATAGTATCACACGACCTGCCTATTGCCCTAGAGCTGTGCCAAAGAATAATAATCCTTGAAGAAGGCAGGGTTGTAGAAGACGGGTCAGTTAAAGATATTTTAGGGAAAAGGAAGGTGCTCGAACGATACGAAATAGACCCAACCTACAATTGCCAGTTTTGTGATATGCTTAAATCGTAACCAACTATAGAGGAGTTAATTTATGGAAGAGAACGAGTTGAAAAAGCTTGCAGTTCTTTTGAACCATTGGATCAGGCATAATGAAGACCATGTTAAAGAATACAGGAAATGGGCAGAAGAGGCGGACATACAGGGGTTAAAAGAGGTAGCACATAATCTTAAAGCTGCTGCTGATTTGATCCTCCAATCTAATGAGAGGTTTATTGCAGCCCGTAAAGGGATGCCTGTTTCATCTATAGAAGAAGACCAGGAGCACGATCCTCATGATCACGACTTTACCATGGAGTATGAAATTATTACCAAAGTCGTTAACAACATCAAGGCTGGCTATGTAAACCTGGAGATTGAGATGTGTAGTGGGTGTGAGAATATCAATACGTGCAGTATACCTTATGCAGATGCGTTACACCTTGCTTTTATGGAATCACAAATGCCCTGTGGAGTGCTTTGCACCGAGGTTGAAGGGAGAAGGATACTCCAGATGACCCATGAGGGTGAGGTCTTCATGCAGGTAGATCCTCTAAGGAAAGAGGCTATTCAGAAATGTCATGATGATATGTGTAACATTGTATTATACAACAGGGTGTTTGATGTAGGGTCATAACGGCCTGCTCTTTGCCTTATTATTAAAGTTAGAATCACAAATAGAGCCACGAAGGCTTAAATAAAGACCAGAAGGTCTGGAAAGCTTTTGTGGCTTTTTATTTCAAAAAACCAAAAGGAGGAGAAAAGATGTTTATACGAATAGTTGTATTCTTTACTATGCTGTTTTGGAGTGGATTGGCATTTGGTGCACATCCTCTTATAACAGACGATGCAGGCACCCTGGGCAGGGGGAAATTTCAGCTTGAACTCAATGGAAAGTATGACCATACTGATGAAGATGGAGTTACAGAAAAGACAACTGAGATAGCAACAGCATTGGGCTACGGGGTAACAAACAATATGGACATAGTTTTAGGTATCCCATACCAGTATACAAGGACAGATGATTCAGATACTACAAATACAGAGGATGGCATATCAGACACATCTATTGATTTAAAATGGCGTTTTTATGAAAGGGATGGTTTTAGCATTGCCCTGAAACCCGGTATCACATTTCCCACAGGGGACGATCAAAAAGGACTTGGTGCCGGGAGGGTGACATATGGAGCTTTTTTTATTAACACAAAGGAAATAGGGGCATGGGCATTTCACTTAAACCTGGGATATAAGAGGAATGAAAATGAGGTTGATGAGGAAAAGGATATATGGCATGCATCTTTTGCATCAGAGGTAGAAACAGCTAAAAATATTAAAGCAGTTGCAAACATTGGTATAGAAAGCAATACCGACAAGACTTCCAACACAAACCCTGCCTTTATCCTGGGAGGGGTAATCTACTCCGTCTCGGAGAACTTTGATGTGGATTTTGGTGTCAAGGGCGGGTTAAATAAAACAGAGTCAGATTATTCAATCCTTGCGGGGATAACGCTGAGGTTCTAGGGCGTAGTTTTCAATCGTTATAGACAGGAGGGCATCGGGGGTTACATCCAATCTGGAGAATATCTTATTCTCCACCTCGATTGTCCTCTTTTCCGATTGACTGATTAAGTGGACCCTTTCTTGAGTGGTGCCGTATCTTTTTCTCAGGTCATCAAATCTTTCTCTAAGGGTTACAACCTTGTTATGCAGTACCCTTTTGTCAGCATAGTTGACAATCTCTATCTCTGAAATTGTGGGTGAATTTAGAGCATCATCGGTCATTACATGCTGTCTGACTATTTCGCTTATACTTGTAAATCCCAGTTTTTCTAAAAGCTCGCTTCCTGTCCTGGCATGGTCTTCACCTGTGGTTATGCTTTTGGTTTTAGTGATGTCATGGAGCAAGGCACCTGCCCGGACCTTTGCCATGTCTATATTTTCACCTGTTTTATTCAATTCTTCAGAAAGCCAGAGCCCAACCTCATTAACCATAAGGCTATGGTGAACAATATTCTCCAGCATATTGTGTTCTTTCATCAAATCCAAACATTCTTCTAAGGTAGGGGTCATAGGCAGTCTCTATGGGTTATTGTAAGTAGTTAATCCTGAAAAATAAAAAATCCCATTTTCCTAAGAGGTTGGGTCCTTAGCTTTGACCAATGTAAACCTTGCCGTAATCCAGACTGGTCATGGGAATGCCATCTCTAAGGGTATCTGCGTCGACAATCTTTCCTACGAAAATGGTATGATCACCTGTATCAATGGAGTCTACTAACTTACAGTCCATATAGGCAATGGTTTCGCCGATTATGGGAGCGCCGGTAGTTTTTGTTTCCCATCTTATCCCTTTAAATTTCTCTTCCGGGGTAGATGCCTTAAATTTGCTGACCAATCCGCTATTATCTTTACCCAGAACACTCAGTGCAAATACACCGCTCTCTTTCACCATCTTATGTGAATATCTTTTCTTTCGTATAACTACCATGACAAGGGGGGGACTAAAAGAGACCTGCGAAACCCAGGAGGCAATCATCCCGTTTATTTCCTTTCCCATTTTTGTAGTAAGTATATAAAGCCCGTATGTTATCTTTTCCAGTGCCTTAATTGTGTTTGGTTTTACTTCCATGTTTTGTAACCCCATTCTTTTATCAGCCCGCCTTCGGCTGATTCAATCTCCTGATGGCATTTAATTTATCTTGTCTTCCGATCTTTGCCAGAGAAATACTCTCCTTAAGAAACTCAATAGACAGATCATAGTTTTTCCGATCTATAGGATAGGGATGCCCGTCCTTACCTCCATGGGCAAAGCTGAATCTGGCTGGATCGCGGAAGCTTGACTTTACCCCGTACACCAATTCTGAAATCAAACTCAGGGAGCGGATGGTCTTTGGCCCCACCCCCTTTATACCAAGAAGGGTTTCAAAGTCTTTCGGTTGCCTCTCATAGATTTCCAAAAGAATCTTTTTTAACCTGCTCGAATTCAAATCACTGGGGAGAATCTGATGGTGATCTGGGAGGTCCAATCGCTGGAGTTTCATAATCTCCGATTCAAGAATATGGGGTTTCTCCATGGATATAGATGTTACAGTCTCCCTGGCATCTCCGCTCTCTTTAGCTACCATGTTAAGAGTCTTACCTTTCAAATCACAACATATGGCAGAGTGGGGCTCACATACAAAATCCCCTAATCCACGACCGAGCCAGTGATACCTTCTGGCAAATCTATTGGTTTCATTCATGCCCTGTTGAATAACTCCCCAATCTCCCTTTCCGGTAAAAAAAAACAGTGATGATAGAGTTGATAACCATCTTGAATAGCAGCACTATCCACCTTTGCAGACATTTTGCTGGCATATACAAGACCATTAGCATCCAGAGAGATAGCCTCGCAATGGCTCTCTATCTCAAGGGGGGTCTGCCTGGATACCTTTCCTTTACCACCAGCTACAAACAGATTGAGATCCTTTTCCAGCCCCTTTATGCCTTCTTTCAAGGCTCCGCATACGGTTGTGGTAAGACCGCTGCTATGCCAATCAAAGCCCAGTACACACCCAAAGGCTTGAAACCAGAAAGGGTCAGAGAGCCTCTCAAGCATTTCTTCTGACCCGAATTCCCCTACTATGACAATGGTTATCTCCCTTGCCAGATCTTTCATTCGACTAAATAGCCAGGACGGGGCCTTTCCGTAATGCAGAGGGAGATTTGTTATGCCTGTTTTCACTTGAAAATGCACCTAGTTTTGTCATTGCGAAACCGCCAGAGGCGGACGAAGCAACCCCTAAAACGGCAGCTTTGGAATTATATCGGATATGTTGTCACTACTGACGATAACATCAGCGATACTATTTAACTCTTTAGAAGACGGATTAAAGGCTACTGAGAACCCTGCTATCTCGAACAACTCCTTATCTCCCGGACTATCACCAATAGCAATGACCTCCTCCCTTTTTGTCTTGTATTTATTCATTACCCTTTCAGCCCATAGAGCCTTTTTGTCGAAATTAACATTTATGCAGACTTCTCCGGTCAGGGTACCATTATTACAGAGTAAGTCATTTGCTATGGCATAATCAAAGGCATACCTTTCTTTGACCATGTCAGACAGGACAGAAAGCCCTGACGATATTAGGGATAATTTAATCCCACGATTCTTAAGGTGTGAAGTGAGAAGTCCGATGCCTTCGTATAATGGCACAGATTCAACAATAGTTTTAAGTTCCTTAATGCTCATCCCCTTCCAGACTTGAGCATCCAGCCTGCAGAATTCCTCGTAGGATATCTCATTGTTAAAAAATTGAGTCTGATACTCCTCTGCAAAGCCGTACCACTTGCCTATGCTTTTGTGTATAAATTCCCATAGACTTCTTTCTTTGGTTAAAGTACCGTCTAGGTCAAATATAGCAAGTTTAAATTTCACTTCACAAGTCATCCTCTTTATATTTTAAGGTCCTGAAGTCCTCCCCCTTCACTTCTATCATTTTGCATATTTCCACCAATCTTGAAAAGATCCTCTCTCCCACCCTCTCCTGTAAGGTCTCCTGCAAGACTTCCTTCTCATAATTTTTATCCTTGGTTGAAGTTAAAAGATCCTTCTTCGTCTTGGTTCTGGTTAAACTCAAGGTAGAATCTTTCCTTGTGGTGTAATTAGTGGTAATTATAGTAACCAGCTCATTTGAATTATTATATCTATTAGAGATTATCTGATCCAGGATGTTGGATTCCCATTCATTATTCCTGCCCTTTCCCAATTCATCTATAACCAGAACAGGGGCTTTTACAAACGGCTCTATTATTTCCTTATCAGATTTTCCCGCGGAATATCCTTCTTTTATATCTGCCAGGAGATGGAAAAAGTCAACAAACTTACAGCTAAAGCCCTTCTCTAGGGTTAATTTCTTTATAATACCCACAGCCAGATGGGTCTTTCCCACCCCTACCGGTCCCATAAAGAGCAACCCTCTCTCCTGTATAGGATATGAATCCACAAACTTCTGAGAATTGGTTCGAGCTTCTTCTTGGGTATGGTGAGTAATCTGAAAGTCCTCCAGGGTAACCTGGGCAAATTGAGCAGGGATCACTGCCTCGTTAAAAAGCACTGCCCTATTTTCTAACATAGTACAGTCACATTTATTGGCATATGTATAGTTATTTTCACCCCTTTTAAAGACAACTCCATCTCCGCCACATTTATCACAAACACTGCGGCACCTTTCGCATATTATTGCCCTGGCAAATTTCCCCTTCTGGAAAATCTCATACTTTTTGCCCTTACAATTATCACAAACCCGCTTTCCCACGGTTAATCTCCAATCTCAATCTTCAATAATCCATATCTTTCCCTAACAAGAAGATTTCTTAGACTTATGAATGTTCTTTCATATGCCTCCTGACTCATCTTAATTTTATGTAAAGATAATTTCTCCTCTGCTTCTCCCATAAGAGTCGTTACGTCGTCAGGTGATATTAGTTTAAGGAATTCGTCAATTAAATATTTGTCTATCCTTTCTACTTCTGTATATATAAACAGATAATTTTCATCTATATTGGAACTTAATCTTAGAATTCTATCATAAACCACAGCATATAATTTCCTGACTTTTTCGTCTTTTTCTATATCGGTAATCCTGGCTATTTTATCGATCAATACATTTATTTTTTTAAAAAGGACTATTTTCTCTTCCAGCTCTCCTGATCGCTTAAAATGGGTTCCGACTTTACGCCTCTTGTAATTGATGAACTCCTCTTCTACTAAATTTTTGCAGTACTTAATCGATTTCGGCAGGGGTTTATTAAGCCCGGAGGTCTTTTTGAAAGATTCGATCCCTATTTTTACCGCATTGCAGGCAACGTTTAAAGGGACCCCTCTTTTCTCCCATGATTTAATTATCTGATAATCTAAAGGCGAAAGGGCTGTTCCAATTTTGGTCAGGGATAAAAAATACTGTTCTACACAGTAAAGATAGCTTAAGTTGTTCCTGTTTATTAAACTCAACCTTAGCTCCCATAAGACTTTTTCAGTTTGAACTATTTGGCAACACAATACTGTATATCATCGAATACAAATCGTCTTTAATACAGGTATTATGATACCTTTCTACCTCTTTGTGTGCCCTTTCTATGAAATCATTCTCAGACATAGAATCTTCTATAAAAGCTATCAGTTTTTCAGCAAAGTCGATTTCATCGTAGGTCCAGTCAATCCAATTTTCAAGACTTTGAATAGACTTTTCTTTTTCTTTTTTGTTCCATTCCATAAGAATACCTCCATAGGAATAGTGTTTTTGTTCATCTAACCTCCTAAGTAAAAAAGTCTAGAATTGTCAGTACTACCCATTACGAATAATGTATGAAAAAAATTACAAAAAAATTCAAATACTTTTCTGAAGGTATTAATCATTTTCTCCTTTTATGTCGTGTACGGGACCGTAATTTTTTGTATTTATGTTTACGTATCTTTTTTCTTCTCTTCTTCACAACACTGCCCATATTCTATTCTCAACTAAGCGGTTCAAACTCTTTAGCCTGAAACCTGCTTACTCGACCCTCCTTTATTATTTATTTTAATACTTCAAGTACACCTTTCATATTTTCATCTTTCTATTTGCATTACAGAGGTCACTTTTTGTTCATCTAAATAATTAGTGATTTATAAACATATTGGCGACCTCCTTCCTCTGTAGTATTTTCTATTCTAGCAACAAATCGTTTTTTATATAGGTTCAATAAGCGAGTTCCACTGGTATTGAGTCCTATTTTTTTAGATTCAGCAAATTCCCTGGTTGTGATTTCTCCTTTACCCATCACAAATTCCAAGGTAGCCGCCAAATAATTGTTTAATTTACCGATAACCCTCCATGAGTTATCTGAATCGATCCCCATAGCTGCCAGTTTCTTTCTTTCTAAGGCGACCTCAATATTTTCCAACTGATTAGAGTTAACGCCGGCTAAGACTATATACTTATCTCCATACTCCAGCCCAATTAACCTGGATATGAGTTTTGCAATAATCTCATCTGAACAGGAGTAATCCATAACACCTATCCTTGAAAAATCTATGAATAGTATGTCTCCTTCCTTTATATTCATTAGTTCTTTTTCTATTCTAGACCGTATAGCAATACCCGTATCTCTGGTTACAAGGTCATTTGAACCATTTTGCAACTCTTCAGCCATCAATTTCTTTATGTCGCAGACTTTGGATTCCATTATTAAGTTCCAATAAATTCAGCTTGTTCAACTGAAGTAGTTAGGGACACTAAAATTGGTATCAGATTTAATTTTTTATGTCAAGAAATAAATAGAAACTTCACTAAGAGGGAATATAATATCCACATTTTATCTTCAGATGAATATTCCTTACCTGGGCGGCTTTCCACCATTTTCTATCAGTCCCCTTATGGGTTCCATACCATATGGACTTCCTTCCTGTATAGCCTTGAGTACACTTCCTCCCCCTGTGAAGAAGTAATACTGTGCATCATCCAGAACGGCCAGATACAACCCAGGACAAAGGTTTTTAAATTCTTGTAATGTATCTCCACCCCCATACAGCTTCCTTGCTTTACTGTTCTGATCAATAGTTTTATCTAACACTTCTGAACCGGCTGTAAAATGAGGGGTAAATCCCATCACTGCGTTTACAAAAATAGTCATTGCATCTCCTATAAAACTTGACACCCTTTTGTCCTCGAAGGACTTAGGATCAACATCCAATATGTAGCCAACTTTCTTTCCCTTCTTAAAATCCCGAATTGATATTGTTCTGTATTTCCCTGGAATCCTTCCTTCCAGGGTATCTGATTCAACCACATAGGGCAGTTCTATTATCTTGTGGCTCTTTCTGTCGGTCTCAACTAAATCCTCAGCCGCCATAACATCTGACTCGGGGATACCCTCTATCTGCACCTTATACTTAGCACTTAGAAAGGTACTGTATATGACACCGCCTAGTATAAGGTGGTCTACTTTCTTGTAGATTTCTTTTAATGGTCCTATTTTGGTATCATACTTGGCACCGGCAACGACGGCCACAAATGGTCTGGTAGGTTCTAATACATAGCTCAGGTTTTTTATCTCCTGCTGCATTAAAAAGCCAGCAAATGAAGGTAAATGTTTCGTGATATCGTATGTTGAGGCATGGGGCTGCCAGCTCCCAAAGGCATCATTAACAAAGACATCTGCCAGTCCTGCAAGCTGTAAGGCAAAGTTTTCCCGAACATCTCCATCTCCCTCTTCTCCCTGGAACCATCTGGTATTTGGAAGATAAATGCCCCCTATATTTCTGTTCCTTAATTCTTTTATCGCCAGATTTATAGATGTATCTATACCTGGAATCCCTTTGGCAGAATCTATATTGAACTTTGGTATATGAAACTTTATGTGCAGCTTGCGCTCCAGGTACTCTACAATGGGGTCTACAGAATTGCCTGGGGTACAGTTTATCTCTCCTGTTTTTTTGTTACGTGGCCTCCCCACATGGGTCATAAGGATAGGACGCCCTCCCCTTTCCACGATGTTATAAATTGTACCCAATGTGCTATCTATCCTGTATGGATCTCTTATGAATCCTCCTTTTACCACATTATGGTCAACTCTTAGCAAAACTACTTTACTATCAAGGTTTGCATCTTGTATTAAAGGAAGTTTTGTATCCAAACCATTTTTCATCTTTTTCACCTTTCCATAAAAGATAACTATGGGTTAACATTAAATATTTCTCTTTTTTTCATATTATCTGTAGTTACTTCCAAAATCAAGAAGATTTTAAAAATTTGTTTTGCAATCTAAGTAGGTATAAACTAGAATAAAAAGTTCTCCTATCTTCATTCTGGTACCCTAAAGATAAAATTTAGGATTATAAAATCATGGTAAGCAACAAAATTATAATCAAAGGAGCCAGAGAACATAATCTTAAGAATATTGATGTTGATATTCCCAGAGATAAATTGGTAGTAATTACAGGATTAAGCGGTTCTGGAAAATCAACACTTGCATTCGATACTATTTATGCTGAAGGACAGCGAAGATATGTGGAGTCTCTTTCTGCTTATGCCCGGCAGTTCTTGGAACAGATGGAAAAGCCTGACGTAGAATCCATTGAGGGGCTTTCTCCCGCTATCTCTATCGAACAAAAAGCCATTAGTAAAAATCCTCGCTCCACTGTGGCAACGGTCACCGAGATATACGACTATCTGCGAGTACTGTTTGCTAGAGTCGGTAAACCTTTCTGTTATAAATGTGGCAAAGAGATTCTCTCTCAAACTGTTCAGCAAATCGTTGACCAAATAATCGAGTTACCAGATGAAACCAGGATCGTCATCTTATCGCCAATAGTCAGGGGAAGGAAGGGAGAATATAGAAAAGAGCTGAATCAACTACGAAAGGGTGGTTATGTAAGGGTTAAAATTGATGGAAAGGTAAGAGACCTTAGCGAAGATATCATCCTGGATAAAAACAAGAAGCACCATATAGATGCCATAATAGACCGACTTATCATTAAGGAAAATATAAAGAGGAGGCTTGCAGACTCTCTGGAGACTGCCCTTAACCTCTCCGAAGGAATAGTTAAAGTAGAGATAATTGGTGGTAAGGAACTAACATTCAGTGAAAAGTTTGCCTGTATAGACTGTGGTATCAATTACCCGGAAATAACTCCAAGGATGTTCTCCTTTAATAACCCTTACGGAGCCTGTCCTACTTGTGGAGGATTAGGGACTACTATGCACTTCGACCCTGATCTTATCGTACCCAACCCCGGTTTGTCGCTGAGGGAAGGAGCAATTTTGCCCTGGGCCAGGAAAAATTCTAGCTATTTCCATCAGATGTTAGATGCCTTGAGTGAACACTATAAGATAGATATATACACCCCCTTCAAGGACTTATCTCCTGAAGTTCAACACGCTCTTCTCCATGGTTCCGGAGAGGAAAAGATAAAATTCTACTTTGAATTAAATGGACGGAAGACCTTTCATTATAAAGAGTTTGAAGGGATTATAAATAACCTTGAACGCCGATATAGAGAGACCGATTCCGACTTCATTCGAGAAGAATTAGAGAGGTATATGAATAATCATCCCTGTCCTACCTGCAATGGAAACAGATTACGTCAGGAGAGTCTTTTCGTTAAGGTAGACGGCAGGTCAATATGTGATATAACGAACCTCTCAATAAAAGAAGCTTCCAAACTATTCTCTAATATTCGGTTAAGTGATCGGGATATGGAGATAGCAGAGCGAATATTAAAAGAGATTCGAGAAAGATTGGGGTTCCTGATAAATGTTGGTGTAGACTATTTAACCTTAGATCGGCCATCAGCTACTCTATCTGGGGGAGAGGGACAACGCATCAGGCTTGCTACTCAGATTGGTTCTAGTCTGGTAGGAGTTCTCTATATATTGGACGAACCCAGTATAGGATTGCATCAAAGGGATAATATCAGACTCCTTGAGACTTTAAAGAGACTACGTGATATAGGCAACACTGTACTGGTTGTAGAACACGACGAAGAAACCATTCTTTCATCTGATTATATTGTGGATATGGGGCCAGGCGCAGGAACTGATGGTGGAATGGTAGTATTCTGCGGAACACCACAGGAAATAGTTAAAGATGAGAATTCTTTGACAGGAAAGTACCTCTCAAGGGAGTTAGCAATTCCAGTACCCGTTAAACGACGTAGGCATGACAAAAGATACTTAGTTGTGAGGGGAGCTACTGAAAATAACTTGAAAAATATATCAGTTAAGATACCCCTGGGACTGTTTAATTGCGTAACCGGAGTTTCTGGTTCAGGAAAAAGTACATTGGTAATCGATACAATATATAAGGTTTTAGCTCAAAAACTCCACTATACCAAAGAGCGAGCTGGAAAGGTTGCGGAGATTGAAGGGATTGAATACATAGATAAAGTTATAGATATAGACCAGAGCCCCATAGGAAGAACCCCTCGTTCTAATCCAGCTACCTATACCGGAGTTTTTACTCATATTCGAGATATATTCTCTAAACTCCCAGAATCAAAAGCACGGGGATATATGCCAGGAAGATACAGTTTTAATGTTAAGGGAGGAAGGTGTGAAGCATGCAGAGGTGACGGAACCATAAAGATCGAGATGCATTTCCTTCCTGACCTTTATGTTACCTGTGAGGTATGTAAGGGGAGAAGATACAATAGGGAAACATTAGAAATACAGTATAAAGGAAAAAATATTGCTGATATCTTAGACATGACGGTAGATCAGGCATTTGCTTTTTTAAGCAGGGTCCCAAAGATCAAGGCAAAACTTCAAACCCTTTCTGACGTGGGCTTAAATTATATAAAATTAGGGCAGTCAGCTACTACCCTATCGGGTGGAGAAGCTCAAAGGGTAAAGTTGGCAAAAGAATTAAGCAAAAAGAGCACGGGGAAGACCCTCTATATTCTGGATGAACCAACTACAGGCCTTCATTTCGCTGATATTCAAAAGTTACTCCATGTTTTAAATAAACTGGTTAATGCAGGAAATACAGTTATTGTAATCGAGCATAACCTTGAGGTAATAAAAACCGCAGACTTTATAATTGATTTAGGGCCAGAAGGCGGAGAAAAAGGTGGGGAAGTAGTGGCATGTGGAACCCCGGAAGAATTGACATGCATAAGCGAATCTTATACCGGTCAGTTTTTAAAAAAGGTAATTAACTAAAATTAGTATTGGCTTTTAAGGCACACCAAACCTGCCTTAAAAGCCAACAAACAGGTTATATTATCAATTATTAATTTTTTCTTTCTTCAAAGCAGTCCAATCACGAACAAAAAACAATGATTGGACTAAACATATTTACAGCTTCATATACAGCATAAAGGATATTACAAAAGCATAGATAACCAGGGACTCAATCAAAGCAAGACCAATAATCATTGGCGTCATTATCTGCCCTGAAGCACCTGGATTCCTAGCAATACCTTCAAGCCCGGCTGCAATGGCTCTACCCTGCCCCAATCCACCACCGAAGGCGGCAATTCCAATGGCAAATCCACTCGCTATGGCTATAGCACTCTTCACTGTAGAATCCAGCACCCCACCTTCTTCTGCTGCAAAAGCCATAGGGACAATGGAAAACAAGGTAACAACTAGAAGAAACAAAATCATTCTTGCCCTTCGCCTCATCCGCAATCCTCCTTTCTATTTAGAGATTAAATATCCTGGACAACATTTAGACCTTACTCTTTTATCACTCCTTAATGTTCTTCAGCAAGAGCACCTGATATGTACATCATTGAAAGAAGAATAAACACTAAAGATTGAATGACGGAAACAAAAATTCCAAGACCCAATGCAAAGATTGGAACAATCAGGGGTATTAAACCAGAAAATATAACCAGAACCAAATGATCTCCTGTAATATTCCCAAATAACCTGAGGGACAATGATAACGGACGGGCTAAATGACTTATAATCTCAATAGGAAACATCAGCGGAGCTATCGGCCAAAAAGACCCTGTAAACTGTTTTACATACTTCCATCCATGTCTCTTAATCCCTACATAATGATAGTAGAAGAAGACAGTTAGTGCACATGCTGCCGTTGTATTGATATTGTCTGTTGGCGGCAAAAACCCTGGGAAAAGCCCCAACAGGTTACAGAACAATATAAATATGGCAAGGGTACCAATCAAAGGTAAAAACCTTCTTCCCTCGTGCCCTAATGTGTTCTCTACCAGACCAAGAACTGCTTCAACAAGCACCTCCAGAAAATTCCTGATACTGGCTTTACCTTCAGGAATAAGGTTTTTAGATTTTCTTGCATACCCTATAAGTACAAGAATAGTTAGAACCAAGAATACCAGTATTCCATGATAAACAGCCAAGGCATCATGTTCGTGACCTAAAAAAGACGTAACAAAATGAAAAAACGGAAATGTTGAAACCCATGTAAAATCATGTCCCATGATCTGTTTTCTCCCCTATGGTTTCTTTAATACTTGAACGAATCCGTCCAGAGCAATACCGATGAATACTGTTGAGAGCCCTATTATTAGACCAAGCGTATTCACAATACCAGAATAGATAACCACAAATATAATTGCAACCAGGGCGGCAAATTTAAAAAAATAACTCAATGCGAAAGCCGCAACATTATCTCCCTTTTTAAAACCACCCTCAATAATCTTGCGGAGAAACCAAAAATTCAGGATGACTATAACCCCTCCTAAAAACACTCCCAGAGTAACAGCAGATGATTTATAGACTATGCTACCCAAGGTAAGAATCAGAAGTATTATTATATTATTTCTCTGAATAGAAGTAAGTCTCGATTCTTCTTTAACTTCATTCACACAATTACTCCTGGCTGATTCCTCCATCCTTTTCTATATCCTTCAATAACCTGAATAGACTCCTGAACCCTGCTACAATACCAAACAACATAAAGATCATTGTTAACCATGGTTTAGTATCGAACAACCTGTCTAACCACCATCCAAAGAGGATACCAATAACAACCGAGATAACCATTTCCAGCCCAATTGTACTGTATCTACCGATCAGTCTGAAAAGCTTTCTCTTATTCTTCATCGATCAGCTATCTAACTCTTACAGCCAATTAGGCTTGAAAGCCCTAAAAAAAAAATTACAAAATAACAAAAATGAATGAATATTCATTTGCCATTTCATTTAACACACTACTATATTTTTGTCAACAACTTTAACTAGAAATTTCTAGAATTGCCCTAAGATCTCCATGACCCATAGTCACCTATTACTATCCCTAAAATAGACATTGAATTGCATAGGGCATAAGAAACCCCTTTATGTTTATAGGTTTCAGTGAGATACTAATCTCACCTAACAGGTGAAACCAAAAACAAAGAAAGGGGTTTAAGCAATGATACAACAGACGGTAATGCGATTCAAGTTAAAAAGAACGGAAGAGAGGATGCCCCCGAGGAGTGGGCTTGTTCTTTATGCGGAATGTAACATGCCCGGTTCTAATGCCACAGGGGATTGGTTAAGACGGATGGGTCAGCGTGGTGGTATTTTTAAAAGCCTTTGAAGGATAAAATACAGGCTACAGCAATTCAATGTCTATTTTTGGGTATTGGCATCTCTTTGCTTTTATGCTATTTATAGTAACTGAGAAAAGAGGAGAGGAGGTTACAATTAAATGCTGCAAGAATTTTCATTAGACAATAAGGTAGCTATTGTTACAGGCGGAGGCAAAGGAATAGGACGGGCTATAGCTTTAGGGTTGGCAAAGGCTGGGGCAGACGTAGTGGTATGTAGCCGGAATCTTCCTGACCTGGAAGGGGTTTCTGGGGAGATAAAAAAGATGGGGAGAGACTCCCTTGCCATAGTGGCAGATGTAACAAAAAAGGAGGATATCGAAAACCTCGTAGCAAAAACCAGAGAGAAGTTTGGAAGAATCGATATACTGGTAAACAACGCTGCCACCAGTTATTTGAGACCACTGATGGAGCTTCGTGAAGAGGGCTGGGATAAGGTATTCAATACCAATCTAAAGGCAGTCTTTCTCTTAAGCAGGGAGGCAGCCATGGTGATGAAGGAACAGGGAGGTGGAAGGGTCATAAATATAACAACGGTTGGGGCAGAAAAGGCTGAGAACAACATGGGGGCATACAGTACCAGTAAGGCAGCCTTAAAAATGCTTACCAAATCTATGGCACTGGAATGGGCACCGTTCAAGATCAATGTAAACGCTGTTGGACCCGGTTTAACAAAAACTGATTTTAGTAAGCCCTTATGGAGGAACCCGGATATAGCAAAGGGAATATCGGGCAGCATCCCACTCGGTCGTATTGCTGAACCCGAGGATATTGTAGGAGCTGTAGTCTTTCTTGCCTCTGACGCTTCCTCATATATTACGGCTCAATCGATTTATGTGAATGGGGGGGCATGGGCATAAATCTGATGAACTTTTTACAAAGCCGTCAATAATTTGAGTTCCCTGAGTTTCCCCGGTGTCTGCAAACCGGTAGAGACATCCCAACCTCTGATACTATAGTATTCATCCTTCATCTTTTCGAATCCTTTTCTGTCCAGCACCATACCCTTTCTGGAAAAGGGTTTGCCGTCTTCTCCGGGAAGCAGGCAGTCTTCATTCAAAAAATCACCCTTCAGTGGTATGGTGAAATTGAACTCCTCCAGGGTATCGTCTTCCCTTCCTTTATGTCCTTCTCTGACAAGGATAGCCCTCTGAAGATTGAATATCCGCTCCCCTATCATGTAAAGTCCTTTTTCATCTATCTCCCTTCCTGTAACGGCAGAGTAAACCTTGCTCTCAAGGGTGGGATCCCCCACATGATCATCTGTAATCCCGGTATGCATAATTGGCCAGATAAAATCACAGAGTATCAAACTTTCCTTTGCATACTGGCGATCCTGAATCCTGGCAGCGGCAAGGGACTTTCCCTCATAAGTAGAGAAATCGGCAGCAATCTCACTTCCCCAGAAGCGGTCTCCAATGGCTCTGAAAACCCGAGAGGTAATGTAATTATCATCGTATCCCTTAGCCTGAGCAGCCCACAACATACCCAGAATACTTATTTCGTGGAGTTGTTGTATGGGAAGCCTCGGCTCCATCGCGTAGAACAGTGCTGTAGTGATAAACATCCTTGCCCCATAAACAGGATTATACCCTGTTCTTGTAATATAGTCTTTAATAAGATTCTTTGCAGGGGGACCCAATGCCTCGGCTGCCCTGTGGGTTCCATTTGCAAGGAGATCACCAAACCCGTCCCTTCGGGATATGTCTCTAACAAGCTTCTCAATAAATTCAATGCTCCCTATCCTGGAAAGGGGAATGCCTGCCTGCTCCTCATTTAAGACGTTGGCATTATAACACCTGCTCAACCACATGATCATAGTTTCAACAGGATGGGTATCGATGCCGTAATTGTCGCAGAGCTTGGCGGCTTCAAATGGAACCTCGTTATCTTCTCCGTAATAACGTTGTGCACGGGTCTGATAAAAGAGGGCAGCCTGGCACATAAACTTACCCTTTCTGCCGCTCTTCCCGTGGAAGACACTCCGAATACACTCATGGGTACAGCCGTAACATGAGTCCTTCCTGATCTTATCAGAAGCAAAAACAGTTGGAAGTGACAGCATCATACCCCTGGTAAGCTCAGAAACCCTTTTTTTCAGCCCTTTTACCCTTTCTGGTGAGGCAACATCAACCTTGCCTTTTCCATAGACAGCTATAGCCTTAAGGCTTTTCGATCCCATCACTGCCCCTAAGCCGCTTCCGCCTGTAGCATCATTGTCTGCCAGGAGTATAGCAAAGGTTACCCTGTTTTCCCCAGCCGGGCCTATGGAAACTATCCTGAAGGAATTACCCAACTCCTTTTTTAAAGCCTCCCTGGTATCTATAGCACCCTTGCTCCAAAAGCGACCTGCATCCCTTATCTCTACAACATCATTGTTAATGTATAGATATACGGGCATATCTGCCTTACCGTTAACCACAAGGGCATCGTAACCAGCGAACTTAAGGTACACACCCCAGGAACCACCCAGGTTGCAATAGGAAAAACGGTTATTAAGTGGTGATTTGGCACAAACCTGCCATCTTGCACCAGCGAATCCAGGGATACCACAAAGGGGGCCTGTTAGAAAGATCATACGGTTTTCAGGATGAAAGGCGTCTGCTTCAGGAGGCACCTCATCCCAATAGATTTTGCACCCAACACCCCTTCCACCTATAAAAAGATCAGCATATTCTATAGTTGGTGTCTTATATATTTTCCTTGCTGAAAGGTCTATTCTTAAGATGCTGCCTGCATAGCCTTTTAAGTGGGACATAATATAAGCCTCCTTATATAAATGAAACTTACATGCCTCAAAGAGACACAAACGAATAAGTAAAATGTCTTTGCGAGGAGTTCGCCATAGGCGAACAGCCCCTACAACAGCACACTTAAGTCTGCTGTTGTAAAGGATGGGATTGCTTCACCCCGAGTTGTCGGGGTTCGCAATGACAGGAATAGGTACATACTACCAAAATTCTCGCTGGAGAGAAAGAGAAAGTTTTGCAGGGAAAAAATTTATCTTGACCTTTGCTACCTTGCTGGGTAATCTAGAGTATCGAAAGGTAGTTTACTTTTTTAACCTTCAAGTCATAGAAAGGACATTTCGATGAGCACTCAATCTAAGAAAATCACAGCAAAAAAGATCGAAGAAGCATACCGGGAAGCAGTCACTGATTTCACTACTCCTTCAGGTATCCCAGTCAAAGAGGTATATACCCCGGATGATATCTCACAAATCGACTTCGACAAGGATATTGGTCTCCCCGGTCAATATCCCTTTACCAGAGGTCATCATCCCCAAATGTACAGGGGTAAACTCTGGAATATCAGACAGATAATTGGTTTATCAACACCAAAAAGACAGAATGAGAGGCTCAAGTTTGTACTATCGCACGGCGCAAATGCCGTGGATTGTGAAATGGATACTCCAACATGGTATGGTATCGAACCTGACCAGCCATATGCTGAGGGTCAATTTGGGGTTTGCGGTGTAGCTTTACATAATTTGAGGGATGTTGAGGCTATGACTGAGGGGCTGCCGATGGATGCGTTAAGCATGTGCTGGAATTATCCCCTCCCTGCACTATCCCAGGCATATATATTGACAGCCAAGAGGCGGGGCTATGATATCAGCGATCTCAGAGTAGTTCATTCGGCATTATACCTTCATCTTCTTGTTTACACGCCGAGTTGGCCTGAAGTCCTTTATACTGATGGCAGATTTTCTACACTGGCAAGATGGGGTAATGATTTCTGTGAGTATATACTGAGGAATTTGCCGAAGTGGAACATATGGTATGCTGACGGAGCTGCCTTCTGCGAGTCAGGTGCAAACGCAGTTCAGGAAATTGCATTCATAATTGCCTGTCGGGATGAACTGATCCGAGAGATACTCAGGAGGGGTGTTGACATAAATGCTATAGGTCGTGGTTTAAGCCCAACAGTTGGTTTAGATCGGGACTTCTTTGAACATATAGCCAAACTAAGGGCTGCCCGAAAGATATGGGCGCGAACCATGAAAGAAAAGTGGGGGGCTACAGACCCCAAGGCTATGTGTCTGCGAGCTCATGGGAATATAGTGGGCACTTTTTGTACCCGTCAACAACCACTCGTCAACATCGCACGAGGTGCCATAGGGGCTTTGGCTGGCATTCTTGGTGGTTGCATGGGGATTCAGGTTGCCTGTTATGACGAAGCATGGTCCACTCCGACTGAGGAAGCAGAAAGAATAGCGATAAGGACCCAGCAGGTACTACGTTACGAGTCAGGGACTACAAGTGTTGCCGACCCATTAGCAGGTTCCTATTATGTTGAGTGGTTAACCTCAAAGTTTGAGGAAGAAATTCAAGAACTGGTTGACAAAATAGAAGATTTGGGCGGCTGGATGGCGGCATTGAAGAGTGGCTGGATTCATGAAGAGGTAAAGAAGGGATTACTGGATATTCAGAGAAAGATTGATAACGGTGAGCGGGTTGTTGTAGGTGTGAACCGTTTCCAGATACCACCCGAAGAGGATTTCAAACCTCAGCTATATGCTCCTGATAATTCAGATGTGGATGAGTACTTAGAGAACTATCGGAAATTTAAAGAAAAAAGGAATTACAAAAACCTCAAGGGAAAGATCAAAAAATTACAAAAGGCAGCATCTGAACCCGAAACAAATCTCGTTCCTTACGTTTACGAGGCACTGGAAGCCGATGCTACCTTTGCAGAGATAATCGGTGTTATGAGGATGAACGACGGGTTAGATTATGATCGGGAAAGGGAAAGGGAGTTTCCTTTTTAGAATCTTCATCCCTCCTCCCTCCTGCGACTGCCTTTTTTCCGAAGACTTTTTTACCTCCATCCGTATAATATCTTATATTATCTCCTCTATCCTTGGTTCCAGGGTAGAGGAGAATTTTTTTTCAAAATCGCTTGACATTTTCAAATGAGCATTTTAAGGAAAAAGAGGGGGAGAAATACGATCCCCCGAGGATAGACGATATTAAAGCATTTGCCGACCATGTGGTCAGATTCTCGCTGGCAGGTATCCGTGCAATTCGTGATGGGGCACAAGAGAACCCGGCTGGTATCGAATAGAGAGAGTATAAGTTTCATCTAAAGTTAATCAGACTGATATAAGAGGTGGGAAAACCACCTATGGATTAGCCCTTCAGATGCTCTTAGGTGATTTGATAAGACTTCGCTTTTGAGTGGAAAGGGCAAAAAATAAGATGGGTTAGGGGGCAAGGAGAAAAAACAGAGGGGGAACAGAGAATCGTGAAAATACCGAAGGATACTATGAAATGAAGGCAAAACCGTTTCTGGCACTTGCCTTGATACTCATACTTTTCTTCCTGTCACAGCCATCCGTTGCCGGAGACGAAAAAGCGAGGAGGTCGGATACTCTCACCCTTTATCTGGAAAACGATCTCTTTGCCTCCGACAACAATGACCGCTATTACACCCATGGGACGAAGATCTCTTGGATTTCCCGGGATATTTCGAGCTATCACGACGTTGTGATTGTGCCGTCGTGGGTGTATTGGTTAATTGAACGGATGCCGTTTATCAACGATCCGGAACGCCAGCGTATGGTTTCCCTTTCTTTGGGGCAGAACATCTACACCCCGGAGGACAAAGAACGGAGCGACCTGATTCGGAATGACCGGCCTTATGCCGGGATTACATATCTGGGGCTGGGGCTGCACAGCAAAAACCAGCGGCAAATGGATACCTTCGAACTCGATCTTGGCATTGTCGGCCGGCATTCCTATGCCGAAGATTGCCAGAAAGTGGTCCACAATTGGATCGGTTCGGTTGACCCCAAGGGCTGGGAGAATCAGCTCCACGATGAACCCGTGCTGAACATTTATTTTGAACGCAAGTGGAAGGTGTTGCAAACCAAAGTAGCGGGGAGTCTCGGATTCGACTGTATCCCTCACATGGGAATTGCTATGGGGAATATTTACACTGGAGCTAATCTGGGCGGCCAGGTGCGTTTAGGCTGGAACCTCCCGAATGATTTCGGAACCTATCTCATCCGCCCTGGTTCAGATAGCAGCGCTCCCGTAAACGATGGAGACCCACGCTTTTTTCGCCGTTTTGGTATCCATCTCTTCTTTGCAGTAGACGGCAACGCGGTAGCCCGGAACATCTTCCTTGACGGGAACACCTTCCGGGACAGCCACAGCGTTGACAAAAAGCCATTGGTAGCCGATTTTATTGGTGGAGTCGGGATGATCATCTACCGCTTCAAGATAACCTATTCCTACGTTTACCGGACGAAGGAATTCGATACCCAGAAGGAAGAACAGCATTTCGGAGCGATTTCCGTCTCGATCACGTTTTAAATCCAGGAATATATCTGTAAATGCAAATTCAGCAACGGAAAATGGGAGGGAAATATAATGCCCGGCTGGACCTGATCGAGGCATTGCGGTATGAGTAAAGGGGATAGTGGAGTTTATAATCCACCCTGGTCTGTCATAGGCTGGTCAACGCCTCCGCCCAATACCCCATAAAGCCTTACCTGATTTGCAAGTTTGGCAAAGATCAGGGAAATAAGCCCCTGCTGTGCCGCATAGAGTGAGCGCTGTGCATCGAGTACTCCCAGGTAGCTGTCGATTCCCCTGGTATAACGAGCATTGGAGAGGCGGTAGGTTTTCGCAACAGCGTTGACCAGAGATTGTTGTGCCGATAGCTGTTCGTCAATCGTCCCCCGGACGGCAAGGGTATCTGCCACTTCCCTGAAGGCATTCTGAATGGCCTTCTCATATTGTACCAGGGCGATTTTTCTTTCCACTTTGATTGCCCGTAACGCTGACCATGTCCGGGCGTCAAAAATGGGCATAATGATACTGGGAGAGAAAGCCCATGCTTCCGAACCGGGGCTGAAGAGCCCGGATAGCTCGCTGCTCGCAGTTCCGACAGATGTTGTCAGCGAAATCCGGGGAAAGAAGGCTGCCCGGGCGGCGCCGATGTTGGCATTGGCTGCTTTGAGCTGGTGTTCTGCTGCCAGAATATCAGGCCGGTATAGGAGAACCTCGGAAGATGTGCCTGGAGAAATTTCTTTTGGAGGGTTGATGCTGTTCAGGTCTGGGGGTAAGAGCTTGCCCGGCACCGAAGAGCCTACCAAAAGATTCAGTGCATTTTCATCCAGCGCCACCAATTGCGTATAGCGGGCGACGTCTACCCGTGCTGCATCAACTCTCGTCTGAGCCTGGCGAAGATCAAGTTCGGTCGTTAATCCGACTTCAAAGCGCCGTTGAATTAAATTGTAAGCAGTCTTCTGGGTTCCAAGGGTAGACTCAGCCAGTTTGAGGATTTCCCTGTCCGCTGCCAGGGTCAGGTAAGCATTTGCAACTGCGGACACCAATAAGATCTGCGCGCTGCGGTGTGCCTGCTTCGTTGCCATGAACTCTTCCAGCGCCCGATCCTTCAGGTTACGGATACGGCCGAAGAAATCGACCTCCCATGAAATTACACCCAGATTGACGTCATATCGTTCTGATATACTGGCTTGTCCACTGGATGAAAGATCAGCCGGTACGCGTTGTTTGCTTCCGGTTGCAGATGTGCTGAACGCCGGAAAAAGATCTGCCCGCCGGATACCGTAAATTGCCTGTGCTTTCTGCACATTCAAGGAAGCAAGCTGCAGGTCACGGTTATTGTTCAGAGCCGTCTTGATGACCTTTTGAAGCCGTTCATCGCTGAAAAACTCCCGCCATTGTATCTTCGTTGCCGTGAGTGTGCCGGGCATAGCTTTGGTTTTCTGGTACGCCGCACCGGTCGGCCAGTCGGCAGGGATCGGGGCTTCGGGCTTTGTGTATTTCGGTGCCAGATTGCAGCCTGTCAGCAAGATATAAATTCCAATCACTAAAATAAAAAGGTGTCTGTTCATGTTGCTGATCCCCTCATGGATTTATCTCGGTGGTCTTTACCGGTTTATATTCCTTCCTTTTTTTACCCAATAACTTTTCAATCAATACATAGAAGAGCGGGGCAAAGAGGATAACCAGAATGGTGCCGGTGATCATTCCCCCTAGTACGGAGGTGCCGATCGCGTTCATAGCCCCTGCTCCTGCTCCCTTGTTCAATGTCAGGGGCAGGACGCCAAAGCCGAAGGCCAGCGAGGTCATCATGATCGGGCGGAATCGTAATTTTGTCCCTTCCAGCGTTGCCTCGATTAGCCCCCTTCCTTCTTCTACTCTCGCCTTGGCGAACTGGACGATCAGGATGGCGTTTTTGGTTGTCAGCCCCAGGGTGGTCAGGAGCCCGATCTGAAAATAGACGTCATTGGGTAATCCCCTAAGCGACGAGGCTATTACACCACCGATGACCCCCAGAGGCATAGCCAGGAGAATCGAAAGGGGAATAGGCCAGCTCTCATAAAGTGCAGCGAGACACAGGAATATCGCGAAAACGGAAAAGGCATACAACAGAGGTGCCTGAGACGTTGCCATCCGTTGCTGGAAAGATAGACCGCTCCACTCGAAGCCGATTCCCTGCGGCATTTTTAAAACGATCTCTTCCATAGCATTCATCGCTTCACCGGAACTCTTCCCCAGTGCCGGCTCACCCCAGATATTTATGCATGGAAAGCCATTGTAGCGCTCCAACCTCGGTGAACCGCTGGTCCAGTGGCTGGAAGCAAAGGAAGAAAAGGGGACCATTTTGCCCGAGGTATTGCGTACGTAGAGCTTTTCTATGTCCTTGGGCAGCATACGGTAGGGAGCGTCCGCCTGGACAAACACCCGCTTCACCCTGCCGCCCTGGATAAAGTTATTTACATAGGCACTGCCGAAGGCCGCTGAGATGGTGTTATGAATGGAGGTAATGGGAACCCCGAGAGCCCCGGCTTTTTCCCAGTCCACATCGATTCGGTATTCTGGTACATCTTCCATACCGTTAGGCCGAACCTTCGTTAATCTGGAGTCATGTGCCGCCATACCTAGGAACTTGTTGCGGGCCTGCATCAGCTTTTCGTGACCAAGTCCGCCCCTATCCAGCAGCCGGAAATCAAATCCGGTGGCGTTGCCCAGTTCGATCACAGAAGGCGGGGGAAAAGCGAATACCAGTGCCTTGCGGATTTGAGAAAAGGCCTTCATTGCGCGTTCCGCAATTGCATTTACCCTCAAATCAGAACGGTTGCGGAGCTTCCAGTCCTTGAGTTTGATGAATACCATGCCGTTAGTCTGAACCCTGCCTGAATAGCCGAAACCGCAAATTGTCATACAGGATTCCACTGCCTCTTTTTCGTTCTCCTGGAAATATTGCCGTACTTCATCCACTACCTTCTGAGTCTGTTCCATGGTGGAGCCCGTCGGCAACATGACCTGGGCGAGCAGGATTCCCTGGTCTTCATCCGGGAGGTAGCTTGTGGGCATCCTCAGGAAAAGGAATCCCATCGCTGTTACAATCAGAACAAAAGCTAAGACATAGCGCAGTTTTCTGGAAAGGGAATGTCCGACCAGCCTTACATAAAAGTCTCTGAAGCGGAAAAAGATTCGGTCAAACCAAAGGAAAAAGGGGCGAAGGAAGAAAATCGCATTTTGTGCCGGTTCATGCCCGGCCGCTACCGGTTTTAGGAGAGATGCGCACAGAACGGGTGTCAGGATGAGAGCCACCAGCACCGAAAGCAGCATGGATGATGCAATAGTCACGGAAAACTGGCGATAGATAACCCCTGTAGAACCACCAAAAAATGCCATCGGACCGAACACTGCCGAGAGCACAAGCCCAATACCGATCAGGGCGCTGGTGATTTGTTCCATGCCTTTGCGGGTGGCTTCCCTTGGAGAAAGCCCTTCCTCGCTCATGATCCTCTCCACATTTTCGACTACAACGATGGCATCGTCCACCAGAAGACCGATGGAGAGCACCATGGCAAACATAGTCAGCATATTGATGGAGAACCCGAATAGACTAAGCACGGCGAATGTCCCCAGAATTACTACCGGTACAGCGATGGTCGGGATCAGGGTAGCCCGGATATTCCCCATGAATAACCACATAACCAGAAAAACAAGCAATATTGCCTCGAGGAGGGTTTTGACCACCTCGTCGATGGCCACCTTGACGAAGGGGGTAGTGTCATAGGGATAGACGACCTTCATCCCCTGAGGGAAGTATCGGCTCATCTCCTTCATTTTCGCTTTGACTGCATCGGCTGTATCCAGAGCATTTGCGCCAGCTGCCTGCCGGATGGCCATACCGGCAGAAGATTTACCGTTGTGATAGACTTCGACGTCGTAGGAATCGGTTCCCAGTTCCGTTCGTCCCACATCCCTGATCCGTAAGATAGAACCGTCTGGATTAACGCGAATGGGAATGGCGGCAAATTCATCAGGGGTCTTAAGCATGCTCTGGACGATGATAGAGGCGTTCAGGCGTTGACCTTTAATTGCCGGTGCCCCGCCGAACTGGCCGGCTGAGACCTCCACGTTGTATATCTGAAGTGCCGCTATAACATCTTCTATTGTCAGGTGATAATCAGTGAGCTTGCTGGGGTTCAGCCAGATGCGCATGGCATACTGGGTCCCGAAGTTTTCTACCTCGCCTACACCGGGAACCCTCGCCAGTACTTTTTCCAGGTTGGATTGGGCATAGTCCCTTAAGTCAGTGCCGTCCATGCTGCCGTCTTCCGAAATCAGTCCCACGATCATCAGGTAGTTTCTGGTGGCCTTCCCTACGGTGACGCCCTGACGCTGGACCACCTCGGGCAGGCTCGCCATGGCAAGTTGAAGCTTATTTTGCACTTTGGCCCAGGCAAGGTCCGGATCGGTTCCAGGAGCAAAGGTCAACTCAACGCGGGAAGCACCTGCCGAATCACTGGTGGCAGACAGGTAGATCATTCTGTCAAGACCGGTCATTTTCTGCTCGATGATCTGGGTTACGCTGTTTTCCACTGTCTCCGCCGATGCTCCGGGGTAAAAGGACTGAATGTAGATCGACGGGGGAGCGATGGGAGGGTACTGAGACACGGGCAGATTGTAGATCGCAAGTCCCCCTGCTGCCATTATGATAATGGCGATGACCCATGCGAAGACCGGACGGTCCAGAAAAAATTTTGATAACATCACACTCCTCCGTCAGTTTCGATTTCGGGACTGCCTGTGCCCTGTTTCAGGTTTGGCACCACTTTTATAAGAGTCGGCTTCAAAAGGAACAACCTGCACGGGTGCTCCAGGACGCACTTTTTGGATGCCCTCGATTATAACCCGATCGCCTTTTGCAAGACCTGATGTAACGAGCCATTTGTCGCCAATGGCGCGATCAATCGTGAGCATGCGCTGCTGGACTCTACCTTTAACATCAATGATCAGAACCTGCGGATTCCCTTTTGGATCACGCAACACGGCCTGCTGAGGAATCAGAATGGCATGTTCACTGACGCCTTCCTTAATTAATGTCCGTAGGAACATACCTGGCAGGAGGACAGTGTTTGGGTTGGGAACTACAACCCGCAGGATAACAGAACCTGTGGTCGGTTCTACCGTTACATCCCGGAACTGAAGAATTCCTTCCATTGGATATGCCGTGGCGTCTTCCAGGATGATCCGAACCTTGTTTTGCTTTTTCCCATTTTGACTAAGATTGCCTTCCTCCAGACGGCGTTTCAACCGAAGCAGTTCGATGGTGGATTGGGGTACATCTACGTAAATAGGGTCAAGTTGTTGAATAGTTGCCAGTGCCACAGGCTGATATGCCATTACGATAGCGCCTTCGTTCACGTTGGATCTGCCAATGCGTCCGGAGATGGGGGCAGTAATATGCGTGTATGCCATATTGATACGGGCCGTCTCCAATGTTGCTTTCCAATACCTGATGTCGGCTTCGGTCTGTTTCAAAGCAGCTGCCACGTCATCGTAATCCTGCTGGCTGACCGCTTTTTCGGCTAACAATTCCCTGTAGCGTTTGGCTCTTAACCGTATGGCAGGCAGATTTGCCTCAGCCCTGCCGAGGGCGGCACTTGCATTGTCAAGCGCTGCCTGAAAGGGCGCGGGATCGATCAGATATAGTACTTCACCTGTCTTTATATTGGTGCCTTCCGTAAACAGTCGTTTCTGGATGATGCCGCTTACTTGAGGTCTGATTTCCGCAGTGCGGTAGGCGGACGTACGACCAGGCAGTTCGGTGGTCAGCTCGACCTGCCGCGGCTCAATAGTCACTGTGGCAACCTCGGCAACAGGGGGCGGCGGGGGTTGCTGCCGACGGTTGCAAGCGGTCAGCAAAAGACAGCCGAACAGGGCTATCAGGAATACACTCCATTTAGGGGGTTTATAGACAGTTCCATTTATTTGCATAAGAAAATCTCCTATTTTCAATTATGAACGTATTAAGTTACCATTCACCCTATAGAATATGATTTTATGTTGTCAAGCAAAAATATAAAAAATCTTAGAATTTTTTAAAAGTCCCTCAAGGCAGGATGACAAGGGGAGTGGTGTAACTTGGTGTAAATACAGTGAAAACGATAAGACCCCAAGAAGATCATCCTTTGGGGTCTTGTGTTAAATACAGAACCACCGAGATCAGCGGATTGAATTTTGGCTCCCCGGGTAGGATTCGAACCTACGACCTAGTGGTTAACAGCCACCCGCTCTGCCGGTTGAGCTACCGGGGAGTAATAAGCAACCAATACAGTTACAGAATAAGAAAACGGATTATACTAAGTATCCTTTTCCCCTTCCTTTGTCAAGGATTTTTTGGGAAAGTCTTGCTCCGTCTGCTCTGCCATCCGTTTGTAAGTATTGTACCTCTCTTTCATCTGTTCTTCGGCTTTTTGGAAGAGCGTTTTTGCATTCTCTGGAAAGGTTTTTACAAGACTGGAATAACGCACTTCACCCATAAGAAATTCTCTGAAATTACCCTTGGGGTCTTTTGAGTCAACAACAAAGGGATTTTTACCCTCTTCTTTGAGTTTTGGGTTGTAACGATAGAGGGGCCAGTAGCCTGATTCCACTGCCAGCTTTTGTTCATTTTGGCTTTTGCCCATGTCTATCCCGTGATTGATACAGGGGGAATAGGCTATGATCAGAGATGGTCCTGGATAACTCTCTGCCTCTGACAGCGCCTTTATAAGCTGATTCTTGTTAGCACCCATGGCAACAGAGGCAACATAGACATACCCATACG
Organism: Thermodesulfobacteriota bacterium; assembly: GCA_040757775.1. Lineage (NCBI taxonomy): Bacteria > Pseudomonadati > Thermodesulfobacteriota > Thermodesulfobacteriota bacterium. The sequence goes on along the minus strand of JBFLWQ010000004.1, from coordinate 41,832 downwards.
TCATGGCTATCCTTCCCAAATCCTTTTTACTAATCGGTTTGCCACTGGCAGCAAATTTGGCAACAGCTCCTGTGGGTGTTGATTTAGAGGATTGACCGCCTGTATTGGAATATACCTCAGTATCCAATACCAGGATATTTATATCATGACCCAGTGCAATAACATGGTCTAACCCACCGTAACCGATGTCATATGCCCAGCCGTCACCGCCAAAGACCCAGATTGATTTTTTAACGAGAAGATCGCTCATATCTGAGATATCAAGGATTAACTCATCCACCACACCCCGACTGTCCAGCAGATATTTACCAATAACTTCCTCTATTTTTTGACCGTACTCCCTTGACTTATCTGCATCATTCATATTCTCCAGCCATCCCTGAAATGCTTGCCTGAGTTCTTTTGATATATTCAAATTAAGGGCTTCCTGAATCATCTGTGCCAGCTTTTCCCGTCTCTGTGTTACTGCCAGCTCCATTCCAAAGCCATATTCCGCATTGTCCTCGAAAAGGGAGTTTGCCCAGGCAGGCCCATATCCTTTATCATTGACGGTATAAGGACACGTGGGAGCAGATCCGCCGTAGATGGAAGAACAGCCTGTAGCGTTGGCAATCATCATTCGATCTCCAAAGAGTTGTGTAACAACCTTTATGTATGGTGTTTCGCCACATCCCGGGCATGCCCCTGAGAACTCAAAGAGGGGCTGACGGAATTGGCTACCTTTCACCGATGAGACTGGCATCAGGTTGTCTATAACAGGAAGCTCTGTTGAAAACTTATGGTTGGGAACCTGAGTGTCTGTCTGTGTGACCAGCGGCTTCATAATCAGAGCCTTCTTCTTGGCAGGGCAGATGTCAGCACAGTTGCCGCAGCCCACACAATCAAGAGGGCTGACCTGAATTCGGTATCTCAATCCCTCCAGTTCTTTTCCTTTGCCTTCAACAGTAGTAAAATCTTTGGGGGCATTACTTAGGTCTTCTTTCCGGGCAAGGACCGGACGAATTGCGGCGTGAGGGCATACAAAGGAACACTGATTGCACTGTATGCATTCATCCTTCTGCCATTCCGGCACATTTATGGCAACCCCCCGTTTTTCATACCTGGTAGTACCTGTAGGGAAGATGCCATCCGGACTGAAGGCACTGACAGGAAGCTTATCTCCCTGCTGGGCAAGCATAGGCCTTACCACATCCTTCACAAACTCAGGTTCGTCATTTTCAATATATGCCTCCTGACCCACACCGGCCCAGGACTTTGGAACCTTGATCTTTTTCAAGGCATTTACGGTTTTGTCCACAGCATCAATATTCATCTGGACAATTTCGTCACCTTTTTTCCCGTATGTCTTTTTAATAGCTTCCTTTACGTATTTAAAGACTTCCTCAGGAGGAATAACATTGGCTATCTGAAAAAACGCCGTCTGCATGATCATGTTAATACGTCCACCCAGACCGAGTTCGGAAGCGATTTTAACGGCATCTATATTGTAAAAGTTCAGCCTTTTCTGGGCAATGGTTCTCTTCATATGATTGGGAAGCTCGCTCTCCATTTCCTTAAGGCTCCAGGATGAGTTGAGGAGAAATGACCCTTCTTCTCTGATCCCTTCCAGGATATTATACTGAGTAACGAAAGCAGGATTATGACACGCAATAAAATCGGATTTGGTTAACAGATACGGGGACTGGATCTTATGGGGCGAAAATCTGAGGTGAGACATGGTTATGCCGCCGGATTTTTTTGCATCATAAGCGAAATAACCCTGTGAAAACATATCCGTATTCTCACCGATAATTTTTATTGCGTTCTTATTGGCGCCAACGGTTCCATCGGCACCCAGTCCCCAGAACTTGCATCGCACAGTCCCTTTTGGGGATGGGTCTATTTCAGTACCCAGATCAAGGGATGTGTAGGTTACGTCATCTACGATACCCACTGTAAAATGGTTTTTTGGCACAGATGATCGCAGGTTGTCAAAAACGGCATTTACCATGGTGGGTGTAAAATCCTTGCTGCCGAGTCCATATCTGCCGCCCACGATAACCGGGGCATCCTCCCTGTTATAGAAGACTGTGCATACATCCTGGAAAAGAGGCTCCCCTAAAGCCCCTGGTGCCTTTGTCCTGTCCAGAACGGCAATTCTTCTGGCTGTGGCTGGAAGTGCCCTTAAAAAGTGTTCTACCGAGAAGGGGAGATACAATCTGACCTTGATAAGGCCAACCCTTTGGCCCAATCCGTTCAGGTAATTGACCGTTTCTTCGATAACATCACAACTGGATGCCATGGAAATGACTATTCTGTCTGCTTCGGGGTCTCCAACATAATCGAAAAGATTGTACGAACGGCCTACGAGAGCTCCTACTTTTTTCATTTCATCCTGGACAATGTATGCAACCTGATCGTAAAAAGGGTTGGCAGACTCCCGGTTTTGAAAAAATATGTCCGGATTCTGCGCAGTCCCTCTGAGCTGTGGGTGCTCAGGGTTCATCGCCTGGCTTCTGAAATCATCTATTGCCTCCCAGTCCACAAGCTCAGCCATGTGAGAATAATCGATGATATCTATCTTCTGTACCTCCGATGAAGTTCGGAATCCGTCAAAAAAGTGGACAAAGGGAAGGCTCGAACGAATGCTGGCAAGATGAGCTACCAGTCCCAGGTCCATTACCTCCTGGACAGAGGACGATGCCAGCAGACAAAAACCTGTCTGTCTGACGGCGTTTATATCCGAATGGTCGCCGAATATGGAGAGGGCATGGGTAGCAATAGCACGTGCCGAAACGTGAAAAACCGTAGGCATAACTTCACCGGATATCTTGTACATATTTGGTATCATCAGCAGCAGGCCCTGGGATGCTGTAAATGTAGTTGCCAAAGCCCCTGCAGAAAGTGCTCCATGCACAGCACCTGCGGCACCGGCTTCTGACTGCATCTCTACCACTTTCATGACCTGGCCAAATATATTCTTCCGCCCATGTGCCGCCCATTCATCACAGTATTCACCCATACTACTTGAAGGGGTAATCGGGTAGATTGCTGCCACTTCACTCATGGCATAGGCTACATGGGCTGCTGCTTCATTCCCTTCAATGGTTTTTTTTGTCTTATTCACTTTTTGTATTCCTTTCTCTTTAATTGTTTGTTTATAGCTCTCTTCTTCCTTCCATAGCTCTACTTAATGTATCAACATCGGTATATTCAATGTCACCCCCCATAGGGATTCCATAGGCAATCCTTGTCACTTCTATCCCCATGGGCTTAATCAGCTTAGCCAGATAAATAGCGGTAGCCTCTCCCTCCACAGAGGGATTAGTAGCAATAATAACCTCTTTTACCTTTCCAACGTGCAGTCTTTCTATCAATTCCTTTACTCTGATCTCCTGGGGACTAATCCCGTCCAGAGGTGAGAGTACTCCCTGCAATACATGGTATCTGCCTTTATATTTCCCTGTCTTCTCTATTGCCAGAAAGTCTGCAGGGTCCTCTACAACACAGATTGTCTTATCATCCCTTCTTTCATTCCCACATATTTTGCATGGATCACTATCGGAAAAATTAAAACAAACAGAGCAACAGGAAACCTTTTCCTTTACATCAATTATACTTTTGGCCAGCTCCTCTGCTTCCTTTCTGGAGGAGTTAAGAATATAAAAGGCGAGACGGGTAGCTGTCTTTTCACCTATGCCTGGAAGTTTTTTCAACCTGTCTATCAAGCGATCAATAGAATCGGCAAAGTAAGAAAACGACATCCTGTCACCTTTTTAAATTCACGCTGGATTAAATCAGATGGACTTGTAAAAAGTCAAAATTGGGATGGCACAGTAATCCGCCAGAGGCGGACAGATGGACTTTTTACGAAGCCATCAAATTAGGTTAAGCCGGGAATCTTTATCCCGCCAGTGACCTTGCTCATCTCTTCTGCCATCATCTCCTGCGACCTCTTTATTCCTTCAGTCACTGCGGCTACTATAAGGTCCTGCAGCATCTCCACATCATTGGGGTCGACAACCTCAGGGTCTATCTTTATGGAGACCAGTTCCTGTCTTCCGTTGACCACAGTTGTAATCATTCCTCCACCAGCCGAAGCCTCTACGGTCTTATTGGCAAGTTCCTCCTGGATCTTTCCAAGCCTTTCCTGCATCATCTTAGCCTGTTTCATAATATTTCCAAAACCTTTTGACATCCGCTACCTCCGTTATTGTCCCCTCGGGGAATGGGAGAAAAACTTGAATCCTCGAACCCTTAAGCCATCGGCTTTAGCCGATGGTAGTTGACTATTATACTTGCTTCGTCTTTATCTCTGTAACCTTGCCTCCGAATATGTTGATGGCATACTGGACAATCGGATTGTTCAATGCTTCCTCTCTCAATTTTCTAACTCCGTCAGATCCTTTACTGTTTTTTTTTAAAATGGACGCTGAGTCTGAGTTAGGAACTATGACTGATATGTTCAGTGCCATTTCCCTCTGGAAGAATTCTCTGAAGATATCTGCAAGGTCCTTTTTGTTCTGGGGTTCATTTATACTGTCCATGAATACAGAATTTTTTTCAAGTCCTATATCAATCTTTCCATCGTCTATGTTTATCAAATGACCAAGTTCAAGGATGGAAGCTAAAAGAGGTCTTTTCTTCTTAACGAAGCCAATCAGATTAAGCCATATCTCCTTAGTATCCCATCCCTTAATTCCAGATTCTGCCTCGGAAAGTTCCGTATCATTAGCAACTTCCAGGTGCTCAATTTCGTGGTTGACCAATACTTGTTCTGGGGATGAATCCAAAAGCTGTGGTTTTTCCAGGGACAACCTTGTGCTATTAGTATCACTATTATCTGTATTGAGTAATTTTGTTTCCAACTTATCAATCTTACGTAAGATGTCATCAATAGAGAGCAATGGTCTTGTATGAGCCATCCTGACAAGGGTCATCTCCATGACCAACCTGGGGTTACTCGATCTTATAATCTCTTGTTCACTATTAGCAAGGATGCTGAATAGCTGCTGAATCTCGTCGATGCCTAATAATGCCCCTTGCGTGGTAAGATCTTCAATCTCGCTATCCGGAAGGTCTATTAACCTAGAGGGGTTCTCAGTAACCTTGGTTATTATCAGATTTCTAAACTGTTCCAGAAGCCCCTTGTAAAATTCTTTAATATCATACCCATAGTTATATACATCCTCGATAATATCGAGGCATCTTTTGGGCTTCCTTTCTATTATTGAAAGGGAAGTTTCATAGAACAGTTTCCGATCTATAATCCCCAGAATCTCCACAATTTCATCATAGCTAATATCCCTCCCGGCAAATGATATAGCCTGATCCAGAATACTCTGGGCATCCCTCATACTACCCTCTGCTCCCCTGGCAATTAAAGCTAAACCCTTATCACTGATTTGTACCTTCTCGTCTGATACGATGAGTTTCAGATGAGCAAGAATATCTCTGGCAGAGATCCGCTTAAAATCATATCGTTGACATCTGGAGAGTATAGTTGGGGGTATTTTATGGGGTTCTGTAGTGGCAAATATAAATACCACATGTTCTGGGGGTTCTTCCAGGGTTTTCAATAATGCATTGAATGCACTATTGGATAACATATGAACTTCATCAATAATATAGACCTTATGGCTACCTTTCGATGGAAGGTATCTAACATTTTCCCTGAGTTCTCTTACATCGTCTACGCCAGTATTTGACGCTCCGTCAATCTCCAGAACGTCTATAGATGCCCCGGTGGATATATCCTTACAGAACTGGCACTGGTTACACGGTCCAGGAGTTGGACCATTCTGGCAATTTAAGGCTTTTGCCAGAATTCGGGCAACGGATGTTTTTCCTACTCCTTTTGTGCCAGTAAACAAAAGGGCATGAGGGACTCTATTGCCAATAATTGCATTTTGGAGGGTCTTTGTGACGTGTCTTTGGCCTACCACTTCTTCAAAGATCTGAGGTCGCCATTTCCGAGCCAGAACCAAATAGGACATAGAATAGTCCTTTCTTACCTCTAATAAATGATAGCTGGATTACCCTACGGCACACTAAAGAGATTACTACCGCTGCTTCCTCCCGGACCTGACGGGGTTTGTACCCTTTAATTGCGTAGGATCCAGCTATCAATTTGTAATTATATTCAAGCTTTAAAATTATCTTTTTCATTTTCCATGACAAACTAACAAACTAATCATCTCTATCTTTTTATATACTCATCACTTTTCACCCCCTCCCAAACCCTCCCCCTTCAAGGGGGAGGGGAGGGTGGGGGGTGGTAACTGGTTTTTATGGCGGAGAGAGAGGGATTTGAACCCTCGGTACACCTTTTGAGCGTACACACGATTTCCAGTCGTGCTCCTTCAGCCAGCTCGGACATCTCTCCCATAACTACAGTGGTCAGTTATCAGTGAACAGTTTTCAGTCAAAAATCTTTTTAACTACTCATCACTTTTCACCCCCTCCCAAACCCTTCACCTTGAAGGGGGAGGGGAGGGTGGGGGTGGTAACTGGTTTTTATGGCGGAGAGAGAGGGATTTGAACCCCCGGTCCCGATCTCTCAGGACAATTGATTTCGAATCAATCGCCTTCGACCAGACTCGGCCATCTCTCCTGAAATTTCCTGCGTTGCGAAATCAGGTGGTTTTCACCTTTTACTTTTTACTAGGCAATCATTATTGATTGTCTCTCAATCGTCTAAAGAACGACTGAATAATATCCTGACACTCTCTTTCCAAAACTCCTGAAGAAACCTCCATTTTATGGTTAACCCTTGAGTTCTGTAGAATATTATAGACAGAATCTACTGCCCCTGCCTTTGGATCTCTGGCACCATAAACCAGATGATGTATTCTGGCATTGATAAGCGCTCCTATACACATGATACAGGGTTCTATGGTTACGTAAAACGTGCTGTTTGATATACGATAGTTACCCAGTTTTTTGCCTGCTTTTCTTAGTGCCAGGATCTCAGCATGGGCAGTGGGATCATTTCTGGAAATGGATTCATTATGAGCGCTGGCCAATAACTCTCCATTTGAGGAAATGATTACAGCTCCAACAGGGACCTCACCCTTTTTCCCTGCCTTTCTGGCTTCTGCCAGCGCTTCCTGCATAAATTCAGTATGTATATCCATTCTTCGGCTGATTGTTGATTTAATTACTGACTCCTGAATTCTATCTCCTGTCTACTGAATTAGCTACTTATTTTTTATACCATAAACGCAATCTACGGGCAACTTAAAAAGGGGAATCGGACAACAAAGTTTTTGTCTGAGGAAAAAGAATTTTTCTGTTAAGGATAAAAAAAACACAGTACTCCAATAACCTTAGCCCTGAAAAATGGGAAATGTGCCGGTTAGAAAAAAAGAAAATAATAAAGAAATGATTGATAAGGGAGTCCTTTTCTGATAAAGGTAAATAATAGCAAATTGAAACATTTGAAAAATATGTTTCTCAAAGCCCTCAAATTTTAATGAACTTTTATAGCCAGGGAGGATTGAAAAATGGGTAAAAAAAGTATGGACACGCTCAAAACCAGATTAGGGGAAGAAGGGTACCAAAAACTGATTAGAATTGACAATCCAGAGCTTCATCAATTCATTGCCAAGTATGTTGAACTCTGTAACCCCAGAAAGGTGTTTGTTAGTACTGATTCCATGAATGATATTAAATATATAAGGGAATCGGCAATAATAAATGGGGAGGAAAGCAGACTGGCTATTGATGGTCATACCATTCATTTTGACAGTTATTATGACCAAGGGAGGGACAAAGAGCATACCGATATCCTTGTCCCTAAGGGTGTGGATCTTGGTCCAACCATAATTACAAAGGACAGATATGAAGGGGTAAAGGAAGTCCATGAGATACTTAAAAATATTATGGAGGGCAAAGAACTCTACATATGTTTCTTCTGTTTGGGCCCTACCAAATCCGAGTTTTCCATCCCCTGTGTCCAGCTTACCGATTCCAGTTATGTGGCTCACAGTGAGTTTCTCCTTTACCGAACAGGTTATGAAGAGTTTGTCAGGCAGGGGGCAAAAGCCCGTTTCTTCAAGTTTGTCCATTCTCAAGGGGAACTCGATGAAAGGAAGGTATGTAAAAATCTGGATAAACGAAGAATATATATTGATATTGATGATGATATTGTGTACAGCACCAACACCCAGTACGGTGGCAACACTATTGGGTTGAAAAAGTTGGCTATGCGCCTGGCAATCAACCAGGGGTCAAAAGAAGGCTGGTTAACAGAGCATATGCTAATCCTGGGAATAAACGGCCCAAAAAATAGGGTGACTTATTTTACAGGGGCGTTTCCTTCCCTCTGCGGGAAGACCTCTACTGCCATGCTGGATGGTGAAAGAATCGTGGGGGATGATATTGCCTATCTCAGACAAAAAGATGGAGAGGTCAGGGCAGTCAATGTGGAAAAGGGCATGTTTGGTATAATAATGGGAGTAAATTCTAAGGATGACCCATATCAGTGGAATGGGCTTCATAGCCCTGGAGAGATCATATTTTCCAACGTGCTGGTTACTGAAGATAAACACGTACACTGGATTGGAAAGGATGGAAATGTCCCCGCCAAAGGTTATAACCATTCAGGGGAATGGCTTACTGGGAAAAAAGACGGAAAGGGTAAAGAGATACAATGCTCCCATCCAAATGCAAGATTTACGATCAGTTTAGATGCTTTTGAAAACCTTGACCCTAAAATTAATGACCCATCAGGTGTTTCGGTAGGTGGAATAGTTTACGGGGGCAGGGATTCAGATACCTGTGTACCAGTTGAAGAATCTTTTGACTGGGCACATGGAATAATAGCCAAAGGTGCATCATTGGAATCTGAGACTACGGCTGCCACGTTAGGGAAGGAAGGGGTAAGAGAATTTAATCCTATGTCCAATCTGGATTTTTTGTCCATTCCTGTAGGAAAGTATATTCAAGACAATCTGGATTTTGGCAAAAACCTGAAAAAACCGCCCATCATCTTTTCTGTTAATTACTTTATTAAAGACAGGGAGGGAAATTTCTTAAATGAGAAGACAGATAAGAGAGTCTGGTATAAATGGATGGAACTGCGGGTCAATGATGAAGTTGGCTTCATTGAAACACCTACTGGTAAGATACCCAGGTATGAGGATATTCAAAGGCTGTTTAAGGAGGTACTTAAAAAAGACTATACTGAAAAAGACTATAGTAAGCAATTTATGATAAGGATTCCGGAAAACCTGGCAAAGATTGATAGGATAAAAGCGATTTATGAGACCAAGGTTTCTGATACACCCAAAAAGGTATTTGAAGTATTGGAGGAACAAAGGCAGAGGTTGAACAAGGCAAGGGAAAGATACGGTGACTATATTACACCAGATAAATTATGACAGCTTCGTAAAAAATCCTTTCTGTATTATTAGAAGGTCCGTCCCATAATGCTTAAGCTGATTAAGAAGAGGCAAGAAAAGGTTGGTCTCTCCCCTGGTACCCTCGTCCATATAGGGGAAAAGAAAACTGACAGGACAAGGATTACGGTTATTGACTACGATGAAGTGCAGTTTCAAGAGCAGGAAGTAAATACAGTGGAGGAATGCTTCCCGTTTAAAGATACACCGACCGTTACCTGGGTAAACATAGATGGTCTCCATGAGGTTGATGCGATAGAAAGACTTGGGATCCATTTTAACATACATCCCCTTATTCTGGAAGACATTTTGAATACGGGGCAACGTCCAAAAATGGAGGATTTTGAGGATTACATCTTCGTAGTCATAAGGATACAATAGAAACATTCAGAGACATGGTTTCTGGAATGCTCGATGTCTATCTTTCCAGTATCAGCAATAAAATGAACGAGGTTATGAAGGTTTTAACTATTATTGCTACCATATTCATCCCCCTGACTTTTATGGCGGGTATTTATGAAATGAACTTTAAATATATGCCAGAGCTTGAACTTCATTGGGCTTATCCAGCCGCGTTGATAGCCATGGCAACTGTAGGAGTTGTAATGGTAATCTATTTTAAGAGAAAAAAGTGGCTTTGAAATGTTCGGTTAGGGGCACGGCGCGCCGTGCCCCTAACTCTTCATTTTTTAATGATGAAGGGAAGGGAGTAATTTATTTCTGATTTTTTTTCTCATGAAACAATAGATTATAAATGGACATTATATATTATGAAATTTAGGAAACGAACTCCTATTCAAATTCTATCCGTTGGATTTATTCTAATTAGTCTCATCGGTGGCATTTTATTATATTTACCGATTTCATCATCTTCTGGGGAAACGACTCCTTATCTGGATGCTCTATTTACCGCGACTTCAGCCATAACTACTACAGGGCTAATTGTCGTCGATACAGGTTCACATTATAATTTGTTCGGACAAATTGTAATTATGATACTCTTTCAAATCGGCGGTTTAGGCTATATGCTGTTTTTTGTTTTTTTTGTTCTCTTGATGGGCAATAAACTTTCTATGCAAAGCACATTACTGCTTCATGAGGTAGTAAAACGGCCTTTTAAAATTGAAGCGGCCAAATTTGCAAAACTAATCATATTTTATACATTTGTAATTGAATTGATAGGTGCCATCGCATTAAGTATTTATCTTTCCAGCGATTTTACACTACCGCAAGCTGTCTATTCAGCTATTTTTCATTCCGTTTCTGCGTTCAATACAGCAGGATTTTCAATTTATGCTGATAATCTCTGCCGATATAATAACAGCATTGTTCTGAATATAATCCTGATCTTGATCTTTACGGCAGGTTGTCTGGGATTTTGGGTCGTATTTGATAGTTTTGAAAATATTCGGAACAAATTAAAGAAAAAGAAACCCAGCAGGTTATCGGTCCATAGCAAACTTGTTTACTTGCTAATGATTGTATTTTTTATTATGGGCACATTCATTATTTATTTTTCGGAACACTGGGTAGCCACCATTTCTGTTAAAGAAAAAATGCTCAATTCTATATTTCAGACTTTAACGGCTACCAGCACAACGGGGTTTAATACTATTGATATAGGTGGAATGAGTGAAGGAAGTTTATTTCTGATTATTGGATTCATGTTTATTGGAGCGGGTTCAGGCAGCACAGCAGGTGGTATTAAGATAACAACATTTGGTATTCTGCTTGCTTTGCTTTATTCTGTGTTGAGGCAAAAAAATGACGTGAATATCTTCAAACGACGCGTCAGCGCTGAAGTTATCCGACACTCATTATCGATAATGCTTTTGGCTGGTTTATGGATGTTTTTGGCTACTCTCGTTTTATCTGTTACGGAAAGTGGATCATTTATCCAGATTCTATTTGAAGTGGTTTCGGCATTAGGCACCGTAGGCCTCTCCACCGGTATAACCGGCAATTTGACCTTCATTGGAAAATTGTTTATTATAGCAACCATGCTAATTGGGCGGATAGGCCCATTAGGTGTTGGTCTTTCTGTTCTCAAAAGACACAGGGAAACATATAAATATCCCCTTGGTGATATTTATGTTGGATAAAGGTAGGTGATTTTATATGCGTCAATTTGCAGTTATTGGGCTGGGCAATTTTGGATTTAGTCTTGCTGTATCACTTGCCCAAAAGGGTCATGAAGTTTTGGTCATTGATTCGGATAGTGATAAAATTGAAGAGATTAAAGATTTGGTTACCAATGCGATAGTTCATGATGTAAAAACGGGGGAATATTTGAAAGAGTATCTAAACAAAAACATAGATACTGTTATATTAAATCTTGGGGAAACAATTGAAGCAAATAGCTTGGCGATTTATCATTTAAAGGAAATTGGAATTAAGAACATAATTGTAAAAGCAGTGAATGACATTCAGGCGATAATCTATAAAAAAATAGGTGCCACTGAAATTATCAATCCCGAAAAAATGGCTGGCGAACATTTATCAGAACGATTAAATTCCCCTAATTTAATTGAATATATTCCACTTACGCCTGAATATGGCATTTTTGAAATCGCAATCCCAGATAAATTTATCGGTAAGACAATTAAAGATATAGGTTTTCGAAAAAAGTATCATATTGAAATAATAGCCATTAAAAATATTCTAAAAGATGTGATTTCATTTATGCCCGATCCTGATTCAAAGATAGAACCAGACTCAATTCTTCTGTTTATTTGTAAAGAAGAAGATTTTGAAAAATTAAGTTTTTGAAAACTACCCTGAAAGGGACATTCCTATCTCTCTGGCTGAAAGGTTACACAACCCTAATATGCTCGACTATTTACCTTTCCTGGAAGGTTACAGTATTATAGAATTGGCTCCATCAAAAAAGTTTACGGGTAAAACCCTGCGTGAACTCGATCTCATCAATCTTTATGGTGTTCAGGTAATCGCAATCAAAGAACTTATCCCTGAGCGTTTGAACCTTATCCCCACGGGAGATTCCATCATGAAAGACAGCAACATCTTGGTTCTTCTGGGGTCAAATGAAGGACTTGAAAAGTTGCGTGGAGAAGAGTGATGGACTAGAAAACTGAGTAGCATGGAACTCAAGGAGGAATCTTTGCCACAGAACGGTGAGATTGACAGTGAAGGCGTTGTCATCAATGAGGTTCAGCTTCTTTTGGCGGAAAAAAGGACATCACTGTCAGCCATGCGCACAGGAATTGCCGTTTTAGCTTTGCCGCTCTCGGTGCTGAGTATCCTGATAGCCACCTCGAAATACTACGATGTTATCCAGGTGATACATCTGTTTGTGCCGGCATTGGTGATAAGTGCCATTTTGTTTTTTCTGGGTTCATACCTCATTATACGAGGAATCATCAGGATTCGCTACTACGATAGGATTATTTTGGAGCTTAAACAAAAGTACAGCAGGATTGCCGAGTTTATCGATTAGACTATAACTGAGAGCTATGCGCCTGATTTTTGACTTTTTACGACTTCATCAAGTATACCGTTTGTACTAAAGAAGATACAGGCTGTGCCCAACACAAAGCCAGACAGAAAAAAAAGGCATTATACAAGAGATGTCAGAACATGGTCATTCACAAACCCATTCTGGTTACAGGGTTACCTATATCGGTATGCTGGTCAATCTGTTCTTGATCGCCCTCAAGTTTTTTTCAGGTCTGTTCGGACACAGTCAGGCCCTTATTGCTGACGCAGCCCACTCTGCATCAGATCTTGCAACCGACTTTGTGGTACTGTTTGGCTTAACGATAGGGCGCAAAATCTCTGATAAAGATCACCACTTTGGACATGCCAGGTTTGAGACCCTGTCATCTTCGATTATTGGCCTGGGGCTTATGGGTACTGCAGTTTATATAGGCGTAGAAGCCACTTTAAATATCTACCACCATACCGAGCATCACCCCACCTGGCTGGCCGTAGGAGCGGCAGGGCTTTCCATCGCCATTAAAGAAACTCTCTACCGCTACACAATCCATGTTGGAAAACGGATCAAGAGTGCCGCAGTTATAGCCAATGCTTTGGAACATCGTTCAGATGCCCTGTCATCTGTAGCGGTGCTGATAGGTGTGGGAGGAGCCATTATCAAACCAGGCTGGCACATCCTTGATGCATATGCTGCCCTTGTGGTCTCATTTTTTATATTTAAGGTGGGTTTGGAAATCCTGCGGGACTCTGTACGCGAGTTCACAGACACTGCCCCCAATCCTGAAATCGTGGACGGGATCAGATACTGCGCCTGTCAAGTAAAAGGTGTCATTGATGTTCATGATTTAAAGGTTCGCACCTCCGGTGGGCTTTATCAAATAGAGCTCCACGTAGTGGTGGACAGGAATCTGACTGTAGCTGAGGGTCACCGAATCGCTAAGGAGGTGGAAGCATGTCTTACCAAAGACTTCCAGTACCTTGGCCTAATGATTGTACATGTTGACCCTTCAATGGTGGAAACTGCCCTGGAAGACCTTTCTGAATAGTGAGATATGTGTTCTGTTGTCCAACTTCGTATTTAACCATGAGTGGCGGCCATGTCTTCAACTGCTTGGGCAGCTTTTATGTACATTCTTTCTACATATTCCTTCACCATGCGTCTTGTGCAGAAAGCAGGTACGATTGAAGATATGGCTTCTTTCATTACCCTTATCCATCCACGAGGTAATCCATTCCAGTCGCGTTCATAATATAGTGGCACAATTTCATCCTCAAGGAGACGATAGAATGCCTCGGCATCCTGGTCATCTTGAGATGCCACAGGAGATGCTTTGCCATTGCCAATAGCCCAACCATTGGCTCCATTGTAACCCTCATACCACCACCCGTCCAATACGCTAAAATGGGGGATGCCGTTGAGCGCTGCCTTTTGGCCACTGGTACCGCTGGCTTCCTGCAATAGTCGGGGAGTGTTCAACCAGACGTCCATCCCATGCACCAGGTATCGTGCTACATGCATATCGTAATCCTCAACGAAAGCTATTCGCCCCCCAAACATAGGATCCTTTGCTATATGATATATCTGCTGAATGAGGTATCTGCCCTGTTCGTCCGCCGGATGTGATTTGCCGGCGAATATTATCTGTACCGGCCGCCACTGGTCCTGAACAATACGCTTCAAACGCTGCGTATCCTTTAAGATAAGGGTAGCCCGTTTGTAGTCAGTAAAACGACGGGCGAAACCGATGGTAAGTACCTCGGGGTCCAACAACGCTCCCATAGTTAGTACCTGTCCTGGTGTTACATTGTCTTCAGTCCAGCGCTTACGGGACCTGTCGCATACAAAACTGATGAGTTTACGTTTCAACCACAGATGGGTCTTCCAGAGTTCCTCATCCGGAATGTCCATTGCTCGTTTCCAGAAGTCGGGGTTATCCTGTTTTTCTCTCCAATCTTTGCCCAGATACTTCCTGTAGAGATTCCTCATATCGGGGGCTAACCATGTGGGGATATGTACCCCATTAGTCACAGAAGTGATGGGTACATCATCCTCTTTCACGTCAGGCCAAAGGGATTGCCACATCCTGCGACAGACTTTGCTGTGAAGTTTACTTACCCCATTTATCCAGTCAGCCATCCGGAGTGCAAGCACAGTCATGCTGAAAGAAGTTTCTCCTTTTATTCTGCCCAGTTCCAGGAAGGTATTCCTGTCCAAACTCAAAGATTCCCAATAGCGATGGAAGTAGCTCTCAACCAGGTCGAAGGGGAAGGCATCATGACCTGCAGGAACTGGAGTGTGAGTGGTAAATACGGTGGTAGCCTGAATCCTAGGAACAGCTTCGTCAAAATTCATACCCTTTTCTACCAATTCTCGAACACGCTCAAGCATCATAAAGGCTGCATGCCCCTCATTAGCATGCCAGACAGTTGGTTTGATACCCAGTACCCGGAGAACCCGTACCCCCCCAATCCCCAAAAGAATTTCCTGTTGCAGGCGCTTCTCTCTATCACTTACATAGAGGCGAGCGGAAAGCTGACGGTCACTGGGTGGGTTTTCTTCTATATCGGTATCCATCAGGAAGAGATTGACACGTCCAATACTGACCTTCCATATTGCGACCCATACTGTTCTTGAATCCAGCTCTATGGGAACCTTTAATCTCTCCCCCTGAGATGAGACTGCAGCACTGATGGGCGCTTCTTCGAAATTAAGCTGTTCGTAGAGCTCCTCTTGCCAACCATCAGGGGAAATATGTTGGTGAAAATACCCCTGGGGATACATGAATCCTATGCCTACCAGTGGTACCCCTAAGTCGCTGGCTTCCTTGCAGTAATCGCCTGCCAGGACACCAAGTCCTCCGGCATATATGGGAAGGGAATTATGTATGGCGTACTCTGCTGAAAAGTAGGCAATGGTCTGTCTGTCAAGGATTCCGTAGTTATTGACAAACCAGCTGCTGTTTTGTGACATGTAGTCATCAAAGGTTTTTACCGCAGCATCATATTCCTGGAGGAAAGAAATGTCTGCGGAGGCCGCCAGAAGCCTTTGAAGGGGGATATCCCCAAGGAGTTTAACTGGATTATGGCGGGCACCTTTCCAGAGCACTCTATCCAACGACCTGAACAGAGCCCGTCCCTCCGGGTGCCATGACCACCACAAATTGTAAGCCAACTCGGCAAGTCTGCCAATAGGTGCAGGAAGCCTTGCTGCCAATAATCTCATATCCATTTTGCTTTTTCTCCATGAATTGATTGGTTTACGCTGAAAGGTTCCCCCATATATTGAGTATAAAATTAATACATACCCAATATATAGTATATTTTTGGAGGGAAGTCAATAACCAAATATTATTATGCCGCAAGTTTATTTGTCTGAATATGGAATTTTAGTGCCTTTAGCTATAACCACTATCCCTGACTCACTTACAAAAAAACGCTTTCTGTCCGCTTCCAGGTCATAACCGATCTCTGTTCCCCGAGGTATCTTTATTCTTTTATCTATGATAGTCCTCCTGATCTTAGAATATCTGCCTACCTCTACACCTTCCATCAAAACGGATTCCCGAATATCAGCGTAGCTGTTGATCCGAACATGGGGAGAGAGGACAGAGTTTTGTACCCTACCACCGCTAATTATACATCCCCCGGAAACCATAGAATCGAGGCAGATACCTAACCTTCCACCGGGATATTCCTGTGCAAAGACAGTCTTGGCAGGAGGGTAATGTCCTTGATAGGTACGTATGGGCCACTCAGTGTCATAAAGGTTCAGGGCTGGATCTGGCGCAACCAGATCCATATTGGCATCAAAGTAGGCATCGATGGTACCTACATCCCTCCAGTATTTGGCTTCCTTTTTGTTTTCATCTCTGAAATTATGGGCAAAGACCCTCGCCTTGTGGATTATCTCCGGGATAATGTCCTTGCCAAAGTCGTGATTGGTCTCTTTATGGGCATCCTCCTCAAGCGATTCTCTTAAGATGTCGCTATTGAAGATATACACCCCCATATTGGCAAAGAGGGGCTGCATGCTGCGGGGTGAAGCCTCGATTCTCTGAGGCTTTTCCTCAAAACCTGTCACCTTGTCTTCTTCATCCACCTTTAGTATGCCGAACCGGGATTCGATGCTCTGATCAACCTCTGTGGTGGCAAGGGTGACATCAGCGCCTTTGCTTTCATGAAAGTCGAGCATTTTGGAATAGTCCATTTTATACACATGGTCGGCTGAGAGGATCAGGAAATACCGGGGGTTTACTGTATCGGCAAAGTATAAATTCTGATAGATGCTGTCCGCAGTTCCCTTATACCATTCCCCGCTGGTCCTCATCTGGGCGGGGATCGGAAATATATATTCGCCAAGTTCTGAATCCAATATATCCCAGCCCAACCTCAAATGTCGTTCCAGGGACAGAGATTTGTATTGGGTCAGGACCACGATCTTTCGAACTCCCGAATTGATGCAATTGCTTAATGTGAAATCGACCAAACGGTATATTCCTCCGAAAGAGACTGCCGGTTTTGCTCTGTCACGGGTTAATGGGTAGAGCCGCTGTCCGCCACCGCCTGCCATGATCATAGCCAGGACGTTCCTCATCGGTCTCACCTCCTCTTTCTCATACTTGTTTGTTTATTGTCTCCTCACCTTTTTCTTCCGGCTTTTCTTCAGTCCCTTCCTTGCGGAGTCCCTTTTCAAACTTGGCAAGGATATCCGCTGCCTTTTCCCGGAGAGGACCCAGTGACTCAATTTGTTTCTTTAAATCAGCCACCCCCCCTGCCTTATTGTATGCCAAAACAGCAACAACCAAAGCGATAATGGCAATGATAAAATTTAATACTGTCATAATTTCAATCTCCTTTCCTTGTATGGATCGTTTTTTTAACATTCCAGCCCGATGTGTTTTTGCTCACCTGCTATCTCCTCAGTTTTCTTGTTCCATACTTCGATGAGATAATCCTTGTGTTTCTCAAATTTTATAGCCTGTTCCTCTACCAGTGCCTCAGCCTCCTGTGAGGACATCTCCCGGGTTTGCTGGATGAAGGAGGCTACGCGGGCATAGTAAAGGGGAGTCACTAAGTCGATCAGCTTATTGCGGTTGATGCGCCAGGCATGGAAGGTAGCTGCTAATTCATAGAGTATCTGAATCCATGTATCGGTGGAAAGATGAAAATGGCTCGAATCCATTTGGTAGCTCTTTGTGATCTCGTCGAAACAGTTTTTGCAGAATATCTCCTTCCACAGGGAAGAGAACTGCTGGAAGCCGGTCCTGAAATTCTCTATCATTACCTCTACATTAACGGTTACAGGCTCAGGTTCTATGTATTCTTCGTGTCCAAAAGTTTCAACAGGGCTACTGCCCCTGACCTCTTTCCAGTAGGTTTCAAAGCCTTCCATGAGGGAAAAGAGGGTCCAGATAACCTGGCGGAACATGGGACCCAGGTGCTGCCCCGGGTCCTTGGCATCGTGGATCTTGGCCCCAAGATTGGACTGACAGACACGAAACCCTTGAGTTATGGCGTTAGTGGTCATCCAGATGTCTATCCCGTACCGGGCCACATCTGTTTCCCAGACGTCCTGTTCGCTATAGAACCTGGCTAAATCCCTTGAGAAGGCAAAGTCCCCACCTATGGGCTGTCGGATGCGTTTTCCATAAAGGGCACGGGTAAGGTTGTATACGATATTATTAGTAATAGTTCCGTCGTACTTATGGCGGAGGTAGACAGGTGATACAAACTGATACTTCCGGCTAATAACAGGGTCCAGGAGGTACTGTACCCAGTCTGATGTGATACTCCTGAGGTCTGAGTCCACTACAGCACACGCTTCAACACTTAACCGCTTAGCGGTCTCAAATATAGATCTTAGGGCTGTCCCTTTCCCGGCTGAGCCCCGGTAAATAGAGACAATCTTCTCCTGCCACGGTTTGATTTCAAACTCCTTGGCTGCCTCCCTGGTATCGTCTGTGGACCCCCCATCGGCAATGAATATTACGCTCCTTAGTTCTTTGTAGTGCTTGGCCAGACCATGACTGACCATCTGAATCACATGGGCAATGGTTCGCTCGTTGTTGTAGCAGGGAATCCCTACCAGGATATCTGCGGATTCAACCTCCTCGATCCGTTTTGATGTGTAACCCCTAAGAGCTGTGTCATAGTGCATCAGGTGACTCCTCCTATTTTATGCCCTTCCATAAATTTCGGTTATCTCCAGGAGTTTTGCAGCAATGTCCGGTGTTAACTGTTCAGGCAGAAGCCGCCATATCCAGTTGCCCTGCGTTGTTGATGGCCGATTCATCCTGGCAATCTCCCCTAGACCTAAGATATCCTGCATTGGGAATATTGCCATGTTTGCGACTGACATCATGGCAAGCCGGATCATTTCCCAGTTAATATCCTCTACAGACACCTCATGTCCCAGATACTGAAATAGCCTCTTTTTGTCTTCCGGGGTAATCTCTTTTTCAAGCCACCCCCTCACCGTATTGTTATCGTGTGTCCCTGTGTATACAACACAGTTTTTCACTATATTATGGGGTATATAGGGGTTGGTAGGGATATCTTTACCAAAGGCAAAAAGCAGCACCTTCATGCCTAGAAAGTCAAAACGGTTCATAACTTCCCGCACATCCGGGGTGATGAGACCCAAGTCCTCAGCAATCATGGGCAGATAAGGAAACTTCTTAAGCAGTGTATTGAACAGGTCTTCCGCGGGTGCTTCAACCCATCTTCCATTTATAGCAGTGCTTTCGCCTGCTGGAACTTCCCAGTACCCCACAAAGCCACGGAAATGATCAATCCTTACAATATCAAAGTATTTTAAGTTATGTCCTACCCTTTGACTCCACCAATCATAACCCCTCTCCCTCAAGACATCCCACCGATAAACAGGATTGCCCCAAAGCTGTCCTGTCTCACTGAAGTAATCTGGTGGAACACCCGCTACAGCATAAGGCCTTTTCCCTCCATCCAGCTTAAATATATCGGAATTAGTCCAAAGCTCTGCACTGTCATATTCCACATAAAAGGGGATATCTCCAATGATATGAACGCCCTTCTGGTTGCAATAGAGCTTTAGCGAGAACCACTGTTTGAAGAAGATGTACTGAAGAAACTTATGAAACTCCATTTTATCCGAAAGCTTTTCTTCAAACAGTTGCAGAGCTTCTTTTTCCCTATCTCTTATTTCAGAAGGCCATTCACTCCACATCTTTCCATTGAAATGGGCTTTGAGGGTAACAAAAAGGGCAAAGTCTGTGAGCCAATGGGAATTGTCCTGACAAAACCTGTCGTATTCATAATTGGCTCCCCCTTTTTTGAAAGACTCGTATGCCATAGAAAAAAGCCTTTTTTTATAAGCAACAACCTCTTCATAGTTTACCCGTTCCCTGGGGAAATTGGGTGATGGCTCAATATCTTTTTCGGTAAGGAAGCCATCGCGGACCAGAAGCTCTGGACTTATTAACAGTGGATTACTGGCAAAGACAGATATAGAATGGTATGGGGAGTTGGCATAAGCCGGTTCGGCAGGGTTTAAGGGAAGTATCTGCCAGAAACCCTGTTTGGTCTCAGCAAGAAAATCCGCAAAACGGTAAGCCCATGGTCCCAAATCTCCAATGCCGAATGATGAAGGCAGGGATGATATATGAAGAAGTATGCCGCTTCCTCTTCTCTTCATTCTTCCTCTCTATTCATTTCCATCCTGACTTCTCATCATAAGACTTTCACATGGAGTTGATGCCCCAATTTATAAAAAGCATCCAGCCATTTCTCTGCTTTTTCATCTCTATTTTCTTCTCTCTCTTTCAACTTATCATGAAGGACCGTCTGCCCTATGCGAAAGTAGATATTCTGGGAAGTTGACAGGTCTAACTCCAGTGCCAATAACCTCAACAGCCTTATAGTATGCTCAAGGGTTTCAATTATTGACAGATCATTACTATTCAAGTTTAACTTTTCGCTGAGGGTATTAATCATAGAGTTTGCAGCAAAGCTCAAGGTTGGCTTGTCAATATTCACAGTCCATCTCTTTACCGCGCTTATCAGCTGTTTCAGTTTGTCTAAATCTGGTTTTTCTTCTTCAAGAACTTTCCTTATGTCTGTATTCAGGATGAGCTCAGTGGCCGCAAGAAGCGGGCTTGGAAGGGGGTAAGAGACTTCATGTAAGAAGTTCATGATACCGTAATTATCCTCGTATATCTGACGGAACGAAGCCTCTGCCTCATCCAGCGTTGAACGAAGGATGTGATTTAAGACCCTTCTCTGTTCATCTTTAAAGAGATGCCAGAGAGAGTAGTCATTCGCACCAAAGTGTTTGTCCACGGCTCTTATGACCTTGGAGATATCTCCTCTGTCAAAAACTTCTGTTAATTCCCTGTACATCGTTGAGAAGGCTTCATCGTTCACATTAATTCTAATTCCCCCAATGATATTATGCTCTCCCATGTGGAGCAAAGCAAAGCATACATATTCTTGTTCCCATGTTATGTCCGACACTACCCTGACCCTTCCTGCTACGAGCCTTAACCTTCCTGCCTCACTCAGGCTGTATGTATCCCTGGTAACGGTATAACAGTATATGGCAGTGCTTTCAGAATGTCCATCGAACAGAGAGGATATGGCATAATGGGCACCAACCCTCATGAGGTCAAGCATTGCAGGTTTGACAAAGGTTTCATAAATCCTTCTGCCATTCACCAGTTTCGGTATATTGGTAGGAGCCTTTTCAAGGGTCGAAAGGTAATCTTCTTCAACGGATATGTCAAACAGTTCCTCTGTAAGCTGGATAGCCCTGGCTGCATATTGCATGATCTGGGTAGTCTCGATTCCGGATATCTCGTCGAAAAACCAGCCGCAGCTTGTAAACATGAGCATAGCATTTCTCTGCATCTCCAGAAGCTTTAAGACTCTTATTTTTTCTTCGGTTGAAAGGGCTTTGACAGAATGTTTTCTTAGAAATTCTTCTGTATTTTTCCGTGATCTGTCCAGTATAACCTCAATATAGTCGTCCCTTGCTTTCCATGGGTCACTTAAATACCTTGATGCATCTTCTTTATAGAGCGGTACGAGTCTGTCTCTCAGTTCGTCCATCGCCACTCTTAGGGGCTTTCTCCATGCCTGGGTCCATCCCTGATTCATTCCTGTGCTGCAGCCGCAATTCTCTCTCCACCTTTCTATTCCGTGACAGCAACTCCAGGATGAGTTTTCTGAGATTTCAACAGTGTAGGTTGGAGGGTATTTTTCAAGGTACTCTCCATAATTGATTATCTTTGAAAGGGTATTTGACTCAATAAGGTAGAGACAATAAGCTAAAGCCATATCCCCGAAGCGGTGGTGATGCCCATATGTCTCCCCATCCGTTGCAATGTGGACAAGCTGGGGTCCGCCCCTTTGATCATTAAAGGCAGAGGCCAACTTTCTGGCAAAGGTTTCCCCGCTATTCAGCAGGTCCCCAAAGGCAACATTAGCAGATATATGCCCATCGTAGAAAAACAGGTTTATAGCCCTTCCGGATGGAAGGGTGCAGATATAAGGCATCGTTAGGTCAACCCTTCCTCTGCTGACATCCTGCCATTCTCTCTCTTCTTTTTTCTTTACCCTATTTGCCTGTATTGGAGAGAGGATAGTGAACTTTATCCCAAGCTCTGCCAGCACCTCAAGGGTCTCTATATCAACGGCATTCTCGGGAAGCCACATTCCTTCAGGGAATCTCCCAAACCTCTTCTGAAAGTCCTTTATCCCCCATACTGCCTGGGAATATTTGTCCCTTTTGTTTGCGAGGGGCATAATCATATGGTTATATACCTGGGCTATTGCCGAACCATGTCCGGAGAACCGTTTTATGCTCAATCTGTCAGCTTCGAGGATAGCCTTGTAGACTTCTGGTTCGTGCCTTTCCATCCAGGAAGCAAGGGTTGGTCCCAGGTTAAAGCTGATCTTCGAATAGTTGTTTACTATATCAACAATCCTTTCATCCTTATCAAGGATGCGGGAAGCTGCATTAGGTTTGTAACACTGGGCGGTTATCTTCTCATTCCAGTCATGGTAAGGATAAGCCCCGTCCTGAAATTCTACCTCTTCAAGCCATGGGTTCTCCCTTGGTGGCTGGTAAAAATGTCCGTGGATGCATATATACTTATCCATTATAGAGTTTACTCCTTGCTATATACATTTTCACTTGAAAATACACCTGGTTCTGTCATTGCAAGCCCCGACAAGTCGGGACGAAGCAATCCCATCCTTTACAACAGCACACTTAAGTGTGCTGTTGTGGGGGCTGTCCGCCTATGGCGAACTCCTCGCAAAGACATTTTACTTATTCGTTTGTGTCTCTTTGAGGCATGTGAGTTTCATTTGGTTTTACGCCTTGCCCCTAAAGAAGAGAATCCCAAGAGGGGGTAAAGTTATGGAAATGGAATGATCTCTTCCATGGGCTTGTACCGGAGTAGCCTCGACACCACCGAGGTTACCATGCCCGCTTCCACCGTATAGCTCTGAATCACTATTGAGTACCTCTTTCCAGAAGCCATTGCAAGGGACTCCAACTCTATATTTATATCGTGGAACAGGTGTGAAATTACAGGCAACAAGGATTATGCTGTCAGTTTCTTTACCGTTTCTTATAAAGCTTATGATGCTATGCTCCCAGTCATGAAAATCTATCCACTCAAAACCCTCTATCGCAAAGTCCAGTCCATGCATAGCAGGTTCGCTTCTGTAAAAGAGGTTCAGATCCTTAACCCATCTCTGGATTTCCTGATGAGATGGGTATTGGAGGGCATGCCATTCTAAACTCTCGTCATGATTCCATTCTTTCCATTGACCAAATTCTCCTCCCATGAAGAGCAGTTTCTTTCCCGGGTGAGCATACATGTATCCTAGCAGGAGACGAAGGTTTGCCGACTTTTGTTCTTCATCTCCAGGCATCTTTCCAACAAGGGCTCCCTTTTCGTGGACAACTTCATCATGCGACAGGGGAAGTAGAAAATTTTCCGAAAATGCGTACCATATACTAAAAGTGAGCTGATTGTGGTGGTACTTCCGGTAAAGGGGGTCTTTGGAAAAATAGTCCAGTGTGTCGTGCATCCATCCCATATTCCATTTCATCCCGAAACCAAGCCCTCCAACATACGTAGGTTGAGAAACCATTGGCCACGCTGTAGATTCTTCAGCTATTGTCTGTACATCAGGAAAATCCCTGTAGACCGCTTCGTTGAACCTCTTCAGGAAGTTTATGGCCCTGATACTCTCATTTCCCCCGTACTCGTTAGGTATCCAATTCCCTTCATTTCTTCCATAGTCAAGGTACAGCATTGATGCTACAGCATCTACTCTGAAACCGTCAACATGGTATTTGTCCAGCCAGAAATGACTGCTGCTGATAAGGAATTCCTTGACCTCGTTCCTTCCCAGGTTAAAGATATAGGTGTCCCAATCAGGATGGTATCCCTTTCTTCGGTCTGCATGTTCATAAAGGTGGGTTCCGTCAAAGTAAGCAAGCCCGTGTTCATCCGTTGGAAAATGGGAAGGAACCCAGTCCAGTATGACACCAATTCCATTTTTATGGAGATAGTCTATCAGATACATAAAGTCCTGAGGAGTTCCATATCGGCTTGTTGGCGCAAAGTATCCTACAGTTTGATACCCCCATGATCCATAGAAGGGATGCTCCATAACCGGTAATAATTCAACGTGGGTAAACCCTATCTCCTTTACGTATTCTGTTAAACAATGGGCTATCTCTCTATAGGTAAGAAACCTGTTTCCTTCTTCAGGGCATCTTTTCCACGAACCAAGATGTACTTCGTATATGGCAAAGGGGGCATCAGAGGCATTGAATTTATGCCTGTTTTTCATCCATTCGTCATCTCCCCATTCATAACTAAGATCCCATGCGACTGAAGCCGTACAGGGAGGAGTCTCCCAATAAAAGGCAAGGGGGTCACCTTTATCAACCTTGTAGTTATTGTATCTGGAGGCAATGTGATATTTGTAAGGAGCCCCCTTTCCAACACCAGGGACAAAGGCTTCCCATATGCCCGATTCATCCTCCCTTGCCTTCAAAGGATGCACATTCGGCTTCCATCCATTGAAATCTCCAATGACCGACACCGTCTCGGCATTTGGCGCCCATACTGCAAAGAGCATTCCCCTCCTTCCATCAATGGTAATTGGATGAGAGCCGAGTTTATCGTAGAGTTTAAAATGGTTTCCTTCTTTAAAGAGATAAACATCGTGGTCTGTAAGAAGGCTTACACCGTGTAATACATTTTCTGTTTTGTCTTTCATTTTCTCAGGCATATCTACATTAATTCTCTCTTCCCCGGTTTCGAGCTTTGAAAAACCGCCAACAGTATCATTTCGACCAAGAGACTCTGTCGCAGTAGGGTAAAATGCCATTCCGAACCCCTCGCTTGTCATTCCGAATGAAGTGAGGAATCTAACATCTTAACATTTCTAACGATTAAGATTTCTAGTCCACCAGAGGCGGACTCGAAATGACAAGATTCAAGGCTCTATTTGCATAGCGATCATATTGTTACTTCTTTCAAAGGTAAAAAGTTTGTTATTTTATCACAGAATTCTCGTGTAGAATACCTTTATTATAAAAAAAAATCAAGACCCAGAAAATCTTGTAAACAAAAGCATTTTGACTATGGTATACTATAAAATCTTTGAAAAACTACTGTTTATTTTGAAAAAGTGTCCTGAGAACGAATACTAAACCTTTGAAAAACTCGCTTTCAGTCATTGCGAACGAAGTAAAGCAATCTCTTGGGATTGCCACGTCGTTCGCCTTTGGCGAACTCCTCGCAATGACTACTTTTCGAGGTTGTTCACTGTAATAAGGAGAATTTAATGAGGACAATTCTGGGTAGTTTTAATCTGAATCTAAGGACAAAGCTCCTTCTTATCCTTATCTTTTTGTCCTTAATTACCATTTTGGCATTGTCGGTTCTTTATGTTCAGGGAAAGGAAGATATGGTATTGAAATTGGGCAAGCATACCGAAGGAATTTCTGAGGCTATCAGGGTGAGTGTAGAAAAACTAACCCTGGAGGGAAACGATTCTGAGGTACGTCTTCGTCAGTATATAAAGGAACTCCAGAAAAAGGGAATTAAGGAAGTCTCTATTATCAGTAACGCGGATGAAGTGATTGCCAGTTCTGACCCCGGAAAATTGGGCACAAAGGTTAATCCCCTGTCTGATAGTATGATAACGGAGGCAATCCTCGATAGAAATTTCGGTAGTGAGAAAAAGTTGGGAGTTAGCGTTCCAGTAATAATAGGAGAAGAACACCTGGGTTATATCCATATCAATACGGACTTAGAGGGCTTCAATAAACTCCTGAGGAAGAAGTATTACCAAAGGGTATTGGTGACCGCCCTGATCTTTGGTTTTGGGATAGTATTCTCCTTTCTCCTGTTCTGGAGATATACTATGCCCATTCAAGAGGTAGCAAAGGCTGCCCAAAGGATAACTGAAGGTAATCTTGAATATATGCCCCCCTCCCGGCAGAGGGATGAAGTCGGTCTTTTGGTAGAAAGCTTCAATAAGATGGTAAAAGGACTGAGGGAAAGAAAGGAGCTCGAAAATAGACTTAAAGAAGCCGAGAGATTTTCTGCTATTGGTCAACTTGCTTCAGGGATTGCCCATGAAGTAAGGAATCCTCTGAATTTTATCAGCTTAACCATAGACCATATAAAAGACAAACTATCTCCAAATGAGGAGCTTCATCACCTGGTTTACAATATGAAAGGGGAGATCTCCAGCATAAACAGGATGATAGAGGATCTCCTGGATTATGGAAGACCCCTTAAACTTCATTTGAGGGAAACCGACCTGGTTCTTTTACTGGAAGAGGTATTGACCCTTACCAGGGAAAGGATCGATACGCAGGGAATAAGGGTAAGAAAGTCCTTTCCGCTCAAATCTCCTTGCATGGTGGATAGAGATAAAGTGAAAACATGCTTTATAAATATAACCGTAAATGCCATTCAGGCAATGCCCTTAGGCGGAGAGCTAACAATCCGGGTATCTCAATCCGGTCCTTTTATGGATATAGAATTCGAGGATACCGGAGAAGGTATAATGCCTGAAGACATGGAGAAGGTATTTGAACCGTATTTTACCACAAAAGAGGTAGGTATAGGATTGGGACTGGCTATTACCAAACGGATCATTGAAGAGCACAATGGAGAAATCAGGATTAAGAGCCAACCCCTTAAGGGGACTAAGGTAAAGATCAAATTAAGGAGGCAGTGATGAAAGAAGGTAGTATCCTTGTAATAGAAGATGATAAGTCTCAACTGGAAATCCTTAAGGTTATCCTGAAAGAAGAAGGATACGAGGTAGAGACTGCTGCTACCGGGAGAGATGCATTGAAAATATTCAGGGAAAACCTTTGTAGCCTCGTTTTAACTGATCTGAAACTTCCTGATATAGATGGGGGAGATCTGATGCAAAATCTCCTGAAGGAAGCCCCATATGTAACTGTAATTATCATTACTGCCTTCGGGTCAGTGAGTTCTGCTGAAGAAGCAATGAAACTGGGGGCTTTTGACTATCTATTTAAACCGGTAGGCAGGGATGAATTGCTCTTTAGCATTAGAAAGGGTTTTGAGAAGGCAAGACTTGTAAGGGAGAACCTCTTATTTAAACAGCAGTTAGAGGAAAGATTCAGTCTGGACAATATCATCGGAAGGCATGAGAAGATGCAGGAGGTCTTCATATTAGTTCAGAAGGTAGCACCCAGTAATTCCACTGTCTTGATTACTGGTGAAAGCGGCACAGGAAAGGAGTTGATAGCAAAAGCAATCCATTACAACAGCCAAAGAAAGGGAATGCCTTTCCATGCGATAAACTGTGCGTCTGTTCCGGAAACCCTTCTGGATTCGGAACTCTTTGGCT
The DNA here is from genome assembly GCA_040757775.1 of Thermodesulfobacteriota bacterium. Taxonomy (NCBI): domain Bacteria; kingdom Pseudomonadati; phylum Thermodesulfobacteriota; species Thermodesulfobacteriota bacterium. The sequence continues at coordinate 14,092 of JBFLWQ010000004.1, read as the reverse complement.
ATGAAAAAGGCAGCTTTACCGGTGCAGATAGAAGGAAAATAGGTCTTTTCGAGGTATCACACAACGGCACTCTTTTTCTGGATGAGATTGGAGACCTGAGTTACAGCATGCAGGCAAAGATACTGAGGACACTTCAAGAAAGGGAGATAAGAAGACTGGGAAGTACAGAAAATATCAAGGTGGATGTGCGGATAATAACGGCTACTAATAAGGATCTGGATAAAGAGATGGAAGAACGGAGGTTCAGAGCCGACCTCTATTACAGATTAAGTGTGGTCCCCCTATCCCTTCCCCCCTTAAGGGATAGAGTTACCGACATCCCGGCATTGGTAGAGTATTTTATTAATAAATTCAATGGTTCCCTGGGGAGAAAAATTAAAGGAATTTCTAAGGATGCCCTTCGTTTATTGATGGAATACCATTGGCCAGGCAACGTAAGAGAACTGGAATCTGCTATAGAAAGGGCAGTTCTCCTATCCGAGCGGGAGATTTTAGAGGTGAAAGATTTTTCAAAAGCGATACACCCCTGTTTTTACACTATGGGAAAAATTGAACTGGACATCCCGGAAGAGGGAATATCTCTGGATGATCTGGAGAGGGATTTGATCATTAAGGCTATGGAAAAATCTGATTTCGTCATTACTAAGGCAGCCAGGCTTTTGGGTTTAAGCTATAAAACCCTTTGGTACAGGATTAAGAAATTAGAGTTAAAAGGAGATTTTCCCAAATGGGAAGGGAAGGTTTCCCAAATGGGGAAAATGGATTTTAGATTCAAAACTTAACTCATTGATTTTCCTTGAATCTTTAAATAGGCACAAAAATTGCTCCTTTTCTAATATAGAGAACTTTGCACAACCGCATTGCAACTCTCCTTCATCATTCCGCACTTGATGCCCCGTACTTGATACGAGGTCCGCAGGAATGACGTAGGGAGTGTATTTTTCAAAGGTCTCTAATATAATTTATTAGAAAGGAGGTGAAGAAGAATGAGAAAAATATCTAATGTTCTGGCGCTTATTATTGCCGTGGTATTTATTGCTGGTGTAAGTTTCGCAGCAGAGGCAAAGAAAGAAGCCCAAGCCCCAAAAGCAGAGGCAAAGAAAGAAGCCCCAGCTCCGAAGGCAGAGGCAAAGAAAGAAGCCAAAGCACCCAAAGAGAAAGTGATTGTGGCAAAGGGTGAGGTTACAAAGGTAGACGCCGCTGCCAACACCGTTACCATTAAAAAGGCTGGAAAGACCCCCGAGGAGATTACCCTTAATGTTACTCCAGAAACTGTGGTAAAGATAGGGAAAGAAAAGAAGGCTCTGGCTGATATTAAGGTAGGCGACAAGGTAAAAGCTATGTATGTAAAAGATACTATGGCTGCTAAGTCAATCTTCAAGTAGGACGTAATCTGTTAAAAATTAAAAGGCATGGGGCTTTATGTGACCATGCCTTTTAATTATCCATCTGTTTACCTACCTATCTATACCCCCCGTAGATTGTTTCTTTATTAAGATGTCATCTCGATCAAAGGGAGAGACCTTTTTAACTTCATCCTCCCCTTAATTCCCTCCCATCAAGAGACTGTGTCGCAATCTCCTTTTTTATCATTTCGAGTCAGCCTATGGTAGACTAGAAATCTAAACCAGTAGTAATATTAAGATGTTAAGATTCTTCGCTTTGCTCAGAATGACAGGCGAAGGGATCGAAATGACATTTCCCCCTATTACGATACAGTCTCCAAGGGAGGGAAAAGTAGTTGGTGTCACTTCCATTAAGGGAGGGAAATTTACTAACATGAAATGAGAAAGAGCCTGAATATTTTTCTTGTGTATAAATCTATTCTGAGGTAGTATTAACAATATTTTTATGACATTTCGAACTGAGGAGGTTGGTATGCCACTAAAACCAAGTGAATCCGAACAAGAATATTTCACAAGAATTGAGATAGAAAAGAAAAAGAAGATTATGGAAGAAAAGCAGAAAAAACTGGCTGAAGGGGAAAAGAGCAGGTTAAAAGAGCTTCATTATATGATGTGCCCAAAATGCGGGATGGAGCTTTCGGAGATTGAGTACAGGAATATAAAAATAGACAAATGCTTTTCATGCGAAGGTGTATGGCTTGATGCTGGAGAGCTTGAAGCTCTGTCAAAACTTGAAAAATCCATGATAGATAAATTTTTTGGTGTTTTTAAGAAATGAAAATCAAAAACATAATCATTTTAGTTTTGCTTGCGCTTCTTGTGACCTTTCTTCTTCAAAATACTGAGGTCATTGAAGTACGGTTTCTATTCTGGCAAATATCAATGTCGAGAATTGTTCTGTTGTTTAGTACCTTTATAGTTGGTTTGATTACAGGCTGGCTCCTGAGGATTCTTACATCCAAAAAATCCTAGGCAGAGTCGAATAACCTTTTTACTCCCTCGATAACAATCACCGTTTATACCTACTAACTAAAACTGATGAAGTCCTAAAAAGTCAAAAATACCAATCCTTGGTAAATTACAACCGAGAAAGGAGGAATTTTTCATGTCAGATTTTCACCAGGAAGGAATAATCACCACCCTCCATGCACTCTATGAAGTTTTTGATCGTGAAGAATATCTCATAGGGCTTGAACAGAAACTTGAGGAGTATTCCCGCCATACCAGAATCAGTCTTATTCTTCCGTGCTTTTATTCTGAAATGTTGAATACCCAAATTCTGGATAGAATAGTGGATGAAATCCAGAAAGTTCGCTACCTCAACAGTGTGGTAGTGGCACTGGGGGGTACCACAGAAGAAAGCAAATTCAAGGAGGCAAAAGAGTACTTTGGACGGCTTACCACAGATGAGAGGGATATCAAAATCCTCTGGGTCGATGGTCTGCGTATCCAGGGTATACTCAGTTATATTCGTGAAAGAAAAATCCCTGCCGGTGTTGAGGGGAAAGGGCAGTCAGTCTGGCTTGCCCTAGGCTACCTCTTTGCCCGAGATGAGAGCGATGTAATAGCCCTTCATGATTGTGATATTCTTACATATAACCGACTCCTTCTGGGAAGGCTCATTGAACCCACAGCAAATCCTAATAACGACTTTGAATTTTGTAAAGGATACTACCTGAGGATCTCTCCGACAGAACGAAGTATGAAGGGACGAGTTACCCGTCTCTTTGTAGTTCCCTTTGTTGATACGATGAAACAGATCATGCACGACCGCGGGTACCACGAATTGGAATCTTTCTTCTCCTACCACCGAACGTTCAATTATCCCCTGGCTGGTGAGTTTAGTTTCACTGCACGCCTGGCTAAGGGGATAAATATAGCTTTCGACTGGGGGCTTGAGGTAAGTACACTCTCAGAGGTCTACCACAGAGTTATCCCTAGAAAGATTGCCCAGATTGATCTTATCCCCAATTACGAGCACAAGCATCAGGCTCTCTCGCCTGACGACAAGACAAAAGGGCTTCACCGCATGGTAATAGATATCGCTAAATTTTATTTTAATTACATGCGCTCTAACGGAGTTGTCCTTGATGATGCTTTCGTGGAAATGATGAGGCGAACTTACTATCAGAATGCTCTCAACTTCATTAAACGATACAGCGACGATGCAGAAGTGAACGATCTGATTTTTGATCGTCATGAAGAAGAGCTCATGGCATGGTATTTTCACGAATTCCTTTGGACTACATGGAAAGAAACAAGAGAAAAAAGCGAAGATACACAAATCCCATCTTGGAACCGCGTTCTCTATAGTATTCCAGACATATATATTAAGCTTCTGAAAGCTGTGGAGGCTGACAATTCCTGAAGTAGCAGGTTATGAGGGTAGAGCAGATGTCTGTGAAACTGGCCTTTGTCACATATGAAACTCCATTTGCTCCCTGCGGAGGGATTGCTGCAGTAATGGGGCGTTTACCCGGCTATGTTCAAAAAGCCTCTGGTCTGGATACGATTGTCATTACACCATTCCATTACAAAATCGAGAAGACATCATTCCTTGATGACAAAATCAAACTCATGACTAACATCAATGTCCCATTTGATAATAAAAATGTCCGTGTAGAATTGTATCAATACAATGACAACCGATACGAGTGGACATGGTACTTCTTAAAACCAAAAGACAGTCGGTTTTTTGCAGGAAGACGTCATCCGTATGACGTTGGGGAGACACAGGGGGAGGTTTCAGGGAACTTACTGCGGGACTCCCTGTTTTTTGGTACAGCTACAGCCTGTGTACTTAACCTCATAGACCGGACATGCCATTGGAAGGTCATGATACAGGATTGGGAAGCGGCAACCACAGTTTTAGCCATGACAGGACGGGGCAAGAATCAACATCTGTACATAACGCTTCACAACAGCTATGACAGCGGAGTTACAGATGCTGACCTTTCACGGGTGGGAATTGATTCTGTCTCTTGCCCGGGTGAAACAATACTGCAACGGGCGCTGCCCCTTGCCGAACGGCCTGTTTTCACTGTATCAAGCCAATTTGCCATGGACTTAACGGAAGATCCTCTCCATGCTGAGGTCATGGCAGCACATCTAAAAGACATTCTGAAACCAAGGCTTTTTGGGGTTGACAACGGTCTTTTTGCAAGCCTTGCGATTAGTGAAAATATCTTAGCTGAAATAATGCGGGGCAATTTTACTCCGGTGCGGAAGTGGAAGAATACAAGAAGAAAGGAAGCCCTTAAGTCACTGGATGAATTTTCCCCTTCAAAGGAAAAACCTATCTGGGGCGACCTTAAAAGGTTAAGACGAGATGACTCTCCATGGTTTATCATGGCAGGACGGGATGATCCCCGACAGAAGGGTTATGATGTTGCAGTATTGGCCATCTCGGAGTTTTTAGAAAAAGGGGGGGAAGCACGATTTTTCTTATTCCCAATCCCGGGAGATGAGGGGTTGGAGGGTTTGCACTTCTTGCAAAAGATGTCGGAAAGATTTTCTGAAAGTGTCCTTGTGCTTCCCTTTTTGTTTCAAGAGGGCTTTTTCGCTGTCCTCCAAGGAGCTACTTATGGGATTATGCCCTCACTATATGAGCCGTTCGGAATGGCTAACGAATTCTATCTTAATGGTACTGTGGGGATTGGTCGCGCAACTGGAGGGGTTGTCCAGCAAATTGTTCCCCTTAGGTCTGTCCCATCTTTCACCCGAGCTGTCCAGGTTAGGAGTGAGCACTGGCATACCGCCTCGGCCACACCCACCGGAATCCTATTCCGGGAGAGAGACAACATAGAATCTGCTGTTGATGATTGGAGAGGAATTAACTTTGCCGGATATGATATAAAAGACAAAGGGTTAGACCGGGTTGAACAGCGAAAGAGATACCCTCTTTTTCGATCAATTGCCCATGAGCTTATGCTCAGCATCATAGATGCTGTTCGAGTCTATAGAGATACCCCTGAACTGTATTACAGGATGCTGGCAGAAGGGATAAACCATATAAGGCGTAGTTTCTCATGGGAACGAGCTGCCCGGGAATATATTCGCCACATTATTATATAGGAATTTACGAATAGTTATAATTTTGTCGTGGATTCTTGGGGGTGGGTATTGCAACTTATCTCTAATCCCTTATATTGTCATTCTACAGTGGAATTGATCTTGGGTCAGGGAAATGTAACATACAAAAAAAGGGAGATAATCGGGAAGGTCGTTAAAAATATGGTATAAGGTGAAAAAGAACTGGATTTAATCTGGTAATTGAGATATAGATAACCTGGTAGTTAATGATAGTCCTGAGTTTGCAACCCATATAAAATGGAGAGGTAATTTGATCGATCTGGTAAAAAATTTTTTCGGGAAAAGCACACAGGTTGATACTGGGAATCAAAAAAGAGAAGATTATCATGATATCAGAGTGGCAACCTGTGCTATTCTCCTTGAGATGGCTAATATAGATGGTGAGTTCAGTGATACAGAGCGAGAAGATATTATATCTATTTTGAAAAAAGACTATCAATTGTCTGGTGAATATGCTGCCGAACTTCTTGAAGCTTCAAATAAGGAGTTGAAGCAGAGTATAGACCTATGGCAGTTTACAAACCTTATCAATCAGAATTATTCAACTGAGGAGAGAATCCATATTATTGAGATGATATGGAAGATTGTTTATGCCGATGGAACGCTTGATAAACATGAGGATTACTTAGTTCACAAACTTGCCAATCTGCTACGTCTCAGCCACAAACAGCTCATCGATGCAAAGGTAAAGGTGCCCCGCAGTGGTTGTTAGGGAGATGAAAGCATTCCCTTAAAGTGGCAGCAGAGGAAACCATTAAATGTAAGGATCATCTCCAAATTAGTTGATCGATGATAAGGATTCAGGGATTCGAGTGAAATACTTGAAAATTACAAATACTTGAATCCTTGAACCCTTGAATCATGGATCCCTTTCTCCAAATTAGTTGGGAGAATAACCATATAAATAAACCAGTTCATAGAAAAGGAGAGTGAAGATGGACTTCAGGTTTACACCTGAGCAGGAAGCATTGAGGAAAGAGTTTACGGAGTTCTGTAAAGAGGAATCAAATAGAGCCCCTGAGGGCTGGATAGGAGGTCTCGCTGCTGAAGAAACGGATGAAGGCTGGGCATATCACCGATCGGTAGTAAAGAAGGTAGCAGCAAAAGGATGGCTATGCTTGCCCTGGCCAAAAGAATATGGTGGGAAGGGGCATGGTCCTGTTGAGCAGCTCATCTTCAGCGAGGTAATGGCCTACTATAGAGTACCCGCTATTCCTTTCCATTTTATGACAGTGGCTGCGGGTATTATGGTGTACGGAACCGAAGAACAGAAGAAAGAGTGGCTACCGAAGATAGCCAGAGCAGAAATAAATTGGGCTGAAGGTTTGAGCGAACCTAATGCTGGCTCAGACCTTGCCTCCCTTACTACTACAGCAGTGGCAGATGGTGATTCTTACGTCATCAACGGGCAAAAGGTATGGACAAGCGGTGCCCACCGTGCTGACCATATTTTTATCCTGGCAAGAACAGACCCTAACGAGCCAAGGCACAAGGGACTGACCTTCTTCATCAATAAGCTCGGTCCTGGTATTGAGTTTCGCCCCTTAATCTTTATGAACAGGAGCCATTTTTATAACGAAACGTTCATAGATGATTTCCGTGTACCCAAGGAAAATATAGTGGGAAAGGTAAATCAAGGGTGGTATGTTATGATGGCAGGGAGAAACTTTGCCCGTGCCAATATAGCTTTTGCTGCCGGAGGAAAGCGAGACCTGGAAGATCTGATCTCATATTGCAAGGAGACACGAGAAGGTGGTGAAATCCTGGCTAAAAAGGCTTTGATTCGCCACAGGCTCGTCGAACTTGCCATTGATTTTGAAGCAGCCCTGAAGTTTGCATATTACGTAGCTTGGCTTCAGAGCAGAGGGAAGGAAGTTGCAGCCGAGGCAGGGGCGTGCGGTTATTACGCTAACGAGCTTAATCTCCATCTCGCCAACACCGCAGTGGAAATTATGGGGCTCTATGGAACAGTAACAAGAGGATCTAAGTGGGCTCCCCTCTGCGGAAAATTTCAAGATCTCTGTCAGTGGAGTTCCGGCTTCACCATTGCGGGAGGGACCACAGAAATAAGGAAAAATGTTATCGCCTGGCAGGGACTCAAGCTGCCCCGTGACTAAATGGAGGAAATATGGATTTCGCTTTTACGGAAGAGCAGGAAATATTAAGAAAGATGGCTCATGACTTATTGGCAAAAGAGTTTCCCAAGACATTGGTGAGGGAAATGGAGGAGGATCCAATCGGATTTCGCCCTGACATCTGGAAGAAAATGGCAGAGTTGGGATGGATGGGATTAATTATCCCAGAGGAGTATGGTGGCAGCAGTTGCGGATTCGTGGATTTGATTGTCCTGTTGGAAGAGATGGGGCGGGCTTGTCTCATCTCCCCGTTTTTTTCAACCGCTATCTGCAGCTTCCTTCTTTTGGATGCCGGTAGTGAAGAGCAGAAGAGGGAATGGTTGCCAAAGATAGCATCCGGGGAAAAGATATTTACCCTGGTTTTAACCGAGCCCAGTGCCAGATATGATGCCAGCGGTATCTACACAAAGGCTACAGAGGATAAAGACGGATATATTATCAACGGTACCAAGCTATTCGTTCATGATGCCCAGGTAGTTGATTATTTTCTCTGCGTAGCCAGGACGAATTTCTGGTCGCCGCCAGAAGAAGGCATTACCATCTTTCTGGTGGATGCTAAAAGCCAGGGGATAAAGACCATTCCTCTGCCTACCATTGCGGATGATAAACAAAATGAAATTCTATTTGAGGGAGTTATGGTACCAGAAGGGAATGTGGTCGGTGGATTAAATGCTGGATGGCAAGCAGTAAAAAAAACCCTCGACAGGGCTGCCGTAGCAAAATGCGCTGAGATGATTGGTGGTGCCGATTGGACGGTAGAAAACTGTGTGGCTTATGCTAAGGAAAGGACACAGTTTGATAAGCCAATTGGCAGCTTTGGAATTATTCAGCACTACCTGGCTGAGATGTGGGCAGAAATCGGCCATGCCAAGAGACTGGTTTATTATGCAGGCTGGCTTATAGAACAAGGCTTGCCTTGCTCCAAGGAATCGGCTATGGCAAAGGCACGAATGAGCGAGGTATACAGGCACTGCACCCGCATGGGAGTTCAGATTTTTGGTGGCATTGGTACTACCAGAGAGCATGATATGGGGCTTTATTACCGCCGTGCCAGGCAGGCACTTTCCCTTTTTGGAACTCCCGATTTCTGTCGGGAGAAGGTGGCTTGTGAAATGGGATTTTAAGTATGATCAACTTCATTAGCAATATCATTGCAGAGGACTTGAAGGCAAACAAGAACAGCAGCCGGGTCCATACCCGGTTTCCACCTGAACCAAACGGCTACCTGCATATCGGGCATGCCAAGTCTATCTGGCTTAATTTTAGTCTTGCCGCTGAAAACCACGGCCTTTGCAATTTACGATTCGATGACACCAACCCCAACAAAGAAAGTGCTGAATACATTAAATCAATCAAATCGGACATCAAATGGCTTGGTTTCGATTGGGGGGATAGACTCTTTTACGCATCTGACTACTTTGACAGGCTGTACCAATATGCTGTTCAGTTAATTAAAAAGGACAGGGCATACGTTTGTGATTTAGGCCCAGAGGAGATTAGAGATTATCGTGGTACATTGACTGAGCCTGGCAAAGACAGCCCCTACCGCACACGGTCCATAGAGGAAAACCTTGACCTGTTTGAACGCATGCGGGCAGGGGAATTTGAGGAGGGCTCTCGTGTACTTCGGGCAAAAATCGATATGTCATCTCCAAATTTAAATATGCGGGACCCGGTTCTTTACCGTATCCTTCGAACAGAGCATCATCGAACAGGTAACAAGTGGTGCATCTATCCGATGTATGACTATGCCCATTGTATTTCTGACTCTATTGAAGGGATTACGCACTCTATTTGTACGCTGGAATTCGAGGATCATCGTCCATTATACGACTGGGTGCTTGACCAACTGGAGGTCGATTGCCATCCGAAGCAAATTGAGTTTGCCCGTCTCAATCTGAGCTATGCTTTGATGAGTAAACGTAAGCTTCTGGAACTGGTGGAAAGCGGAGTCGTCAGCGGGTGGGACGATCCACGGATGCCTACAATATCAGGCCTGCGCAGACGCGGCTATACACCAGAGTCAATCCGAAACTTCTGTGAACGTATCGGAGTCGCTAAAAAAGAAAGCATGGTTGACATGGCACTGCTCGAGCACTGCATCCGTGAAGATCTGAATCAAAGGGCTCCACGGGTTATGGGAGTGTTGCGTCCACTTCGGGTAATCATTGATAACTATCCTGAAGACAAAACAGAGGAACTGGATTCACCTTATCATCCGGAAGACCCAGGCATGGGATCGCGTAAGCTACCCTTCTCTCGCGTTTTGTATATAGAACAAGATGATTTTCTTGAAGACCCGCCAAAAAAATTCTTCCGGTTAGCCCCTGGTCGTGAGGTGCGTCTGAGATACGGCTATTACATTAAATGTATAAGTGTGGTGAAGGATGAAAAAACCGGGGAACCGGTTGAGCTTCACTGTACTTATGACCCTGAGACACGGGGTGGCTGGTCACAGGATGGACGCAAGGTTAAAGCAACGCTGCACTGGGTTTCTGAAAGCCACTCTATACCGGCTGAGGTACGTCTCTACGATAACCTGCTTACCGAAGAAAACCCCGACAGAATAAAGGATAACATTAACTTCAGGGCTTATTTAAACCCTAACTCGCTTGAGGTTTTGACCTTATGCCGGGTTGAGCCGTCTCTGGCAAAGGCTGAACCGGGGAGCCAGTACCAGTTCGAAAGGCTTGGCTATTTCTGTGTTGATTTGGTTGATTCCTCCGATGGAGTAATGGTGTTTAACCGCACTGTAACGTTGCGTGATTCGTGGGCCAAGATTACTCAAAAGGAGAATAGTTAGAAGTAATGGGGGATTTTTAATGGCTGGGAGACCAGGATTCGAACCTGGGTTGACGGAGTCAGAGTCCGTAGTCCTGCCGCTGGACGATCTCCCAGTAAGATATGTTTATTGCTTCTTATTTATATAAAAGGATTAAAAAAGTCAACAAAAAACCTGCCTCTTTGTTTCGATTTACAATAAGATAACCTTCTCAATAAACAGGATATAGATGCCCACACCTTTAACACTTGAAATATTCTCCGATTACATTTGACCTTGGTGCTACTTCATCACCGGGCGTGTTGAACAGCTTAAAAGAGAATATGAAATCGCCACTAAATGGCGGGCTTTTCCGCTTCATCCGGAAATACCGGAGGGGGGGGTTTTGATTGAACAGCTTTTTGCCAACTACCGTATAGATGTAAAAGCAATGATGCGAAATTTTAGACAAACCGCAACTACTCTGGGATTGCCTTTCGGAGAGCAGGAAAAAACTTACAATAGTCGTCTATCTCAGGAATTGGGTCTCTGGTGTGAATCAAAAAATAAAGGGGATGAGTTCCACATAGCGGTCTTCAAGGCCTACTTTGTAGACGGAAAAAACATCGCAAAAATTCCAGTGCTTGTAGATTTAGCTGCATCCATTGGGCTCTCTCGCAAAGAAGCAGAGTCTATACTTACAACAAGGGCATTTAAGACGGCGGTGGATGCGGATTGGTCACTTTCACAAGAGAAAGCGATTACAGCCGTTCCAACATTTGTGATGAATCATGATAAGTTGGTTGGTGCGCAGCCCTACGAGATGCTGGAAAGACTTATGAAAGCTCATGGGGTTAAAAAAAAGGAATGAATTATGAGAACAGAAAAAGAGACATGGCTGAATTGAGTATTGTGTCTCAAGAACTTCCTAGTTAAACTTTAATTTTTGTTGGATAACATTACAAAAGTAATGATATCCAGACCTGGATAATCACTTGTTAGGAGTAAAGTATGAATAGAAAATCTCCATCTGAAATAGCAAAAATAGCGTATAGTATAGAAGCAGAAAATTGGATTAAGGATTCTACTTCAATAAAAGAACTTGATGATTTTATACATCTCATTCCTGCGCAAATGTTGATAGAGAAGGTCTATACATATCAACTTGCAATTGATAAAAAAGCACAGCTACAATTTGAATCTAATCAGGATGCTTCCCGACGCCGAGAAGAACGAGAAGAGGAAACAAGCCGAATTGCACGCCGAGCATATATAATTGCGATAATTGCTGCAATCATCGCTGCACTATCCATTATCAAGGATATAATCATTGACATTCTCATAAATAAGACCCCCTAACAAATCATTGGAGTTGACAGCTAAGGTACGCTGCAACTCAATTCCTGGTTGTCGAGGGCGCTTCGCGCCC